>DUEB01000001.1 GCA_011176655.1 Dehalococcoidia bacterium
ATCAGGGAGCTTGCCCGGGGTAAAAAAGAGGTGGTCATCATCTTTGACGATATGACCCGGGTTACCCGGAGCTATGACCTGGTTCCCTTTGTTCTGGAAGAGCTGGCTAGTGCCGGCGTTCCCGATAGTAGCATCCAGTTTATGTGTGCCACCGGGGCTCATACCGCCTGGGACATGGCCTGGATGGAGAAGAAGCTGGGGCGGGAGGTCATGTCCCGGTTCCCGGTCTATAATCACAATCCCTTTAATAAGTGCACCTATGCCGGGACGACCAGCTACGGGACGGCGGTCTATGCCAATGGGGAGGTGATGAAGTGCGACCTCAAGATTGCTGTCGGCTCGGTAGTCCCCCATCCCAACAGCGGCTTTGGCGGCGGGGGTAAGATTATCCTGCCCGGCATCTGTTCCATGGAGACTATTGAGCATTTTCACCGTCAGGAGCTTGAGTATGGGGAGAAATATCCTGACAAGCGGCTTACCGGGATGGGGGTCTTTGATGATAACCCGTTGCGGCTTAATATTGAAGAGGCGTCGGCTCTGGTTGGCCTTGATATCAAGGTAGACTGCCTGCTCAATGAGTGGGGCGAGGCGGTAGCCGTCTTTGCCGGTGCCTTAAAGCCAGCCTACCAGGCTGCCGTTGGCGCTGCCAAGTCTCACTATGTTACCCCCCGGCCGGGAGATGAGGACATCATCATCGCCAATACCTACGCCAAGGCCAACGAATCAATCATGATCGGCCTGAACACCGCCTTCAAGGTGGCCCGTCCTCAGGGTAGTGACGTTGTCCTGATAGCTAACGTTCCTGACGGACAGGTCACCCATTACCTGCTGGGCACCTTCGGCAGGAAGACCCGGGGCAATATCGCCCTGGTAGCCAGGATTCCCCACCATGTTAATCATGTGCTCATTTACTCAGAATACCCCGACCTTGCTGGCCGGGCCTATATCGAGAAGTCGGATAAGGTCTCCTTTATGGACGACTGGGGTGATGTGGTGCGGGCTTTAGAGCGGTTTCACCCGGATGGAGCCAGGGTAGCCGTGCTGCCCAGTGCCGATATTCAATACTGCCGGTAAACGGGCGGATTAGCGGAGCCGGGGCCATAGGATGCCAGAAGGACTGTTTAGAGAGTTTTTAGCCAGCGGCGATACGCTTCGGGTTTATTGCCGGGGTATGCCGGTCTTCACCTCGACCAAGACCGGGATACGGTCGCTGCTTGAGTACGCCGGCCGCTTTGCTCCCTGCGAAGAGGGGGTCATCGTCTTTGACCGGGTGGTGGGTAATGCCGCCGCCCTGCTTTTAAGTAAGGTATCCTGCCGCGAGGTCTACAGCCCCATGGGTAGCCACCTGGCTCAGGAGACGCTGCGCCGCTTCGGCATTGACTATTACTTTACGGAGACCGTGCCCCGTATCCAGAACCGCAGCCAGGATGATATGTGCCCCATGGAGAAGCTGTCACGGGGTAAGGAACCGGAAGAGTTCTATCAGGCGTGTCTCTCCCTGGGGTTAGGCGACGAGCTCTAGCCGGCTGATTACCTCGTCTATGGTCTCTTGGGCCGTGGATGCCCCGGAGGCTATCCCGATATGGCCTTTGCCTTTAAGCCAGGACGCTTGAATCTCCCGGGCGGTCTCAATGAGGCGGGTCTCGGTGACCTCGGAGCATAGCTGGACGAGGCGTCCGGTGTTGGCGCTATCGTGCCCGCCGATAACCAGCATCAGGTCTACCCTGCCCGCCAGCTTGAGGGCCTGTGCCTGCCGCTTTCTGATGTCGTGGCAGATAGTGTCCACGATGCGTAGCTCCGAGTCTTTGCTTAAGGTATGCTCGATAAGCCCCCTGGCGAACTCGTTGAAGTGGGCTGGCACCTGAGTCGTCTGGGAGAGAATCCCAAGGCGGTGCGGGAGCGGCTTGAGCCCGGTAGCCGCCCTTTCGTCCAGGGTAGCCAGGCTGTTACTGCCGGCCCAGCCCAGAACCCCCTTGACCTCCGGATGGCTCAAGTCGCCGTAGACGATGACGAAGAAGCCGGCTCTGGCCAGTCGGCGCGCTGCAATCTGGGCCCGGTGCACGAAGGGGCAGGTAGTGTCAATTATATCTATGTGGCGCGCCTTAATCTCTTGCTCTATCCGGGGGCTTAGGCCGTGAGCGCTGGTGGCGACCAGGTTACCCTTTATCTCGTCTACCCCGCCGGCTATGCTGACCCCGATACTGCTCAGCTTATCAAGTACCGGCTGGTTATGCACGATAGCCCCCAGTGTTTCTAGCTTTCCGTGCTCACGGGCTGCCTTTTCTACGATGTCGATGGCTCTTCTGACCCCGGAGCAGAAGCCGATGACCTTAGCTTTTTCAATCCTTAATGGCATCTGGCTCCACCCTCTGGGCGTAGTGTCCCTGATATTCCGGGGGCAGGAGCGCCGCGATTTGCTCCATGATGAGGTCAGCCATCTCGCGCAGCTTTTCCTTGCTTACCTTGCCTTCTTGGGCCGGGAGATAGAAGGGGCGGCCGATATTGATACGGACGGTTAGCTGGTGGCGGTGGAAGATCCACCACACTGGGCCCTTCACCACGTTTTCCAGGCCGGTAATGCCGATGGGTAGAATAGGGGCGTTATTTTCCAGGGCGATAAGTGCCAAGCCGGGGAAGGCTGGTCGCAGCTTAGCGTTCTTGCTCCTCGTTCCCTCGGGGAACATGAATAGAACCAGCCCGCTGTCCAGGACTTGGTTTGCCTTATCCAGCGCCTTGCGGTCCATGATGCCCCGGCGCACCGGAAAGGCGCCGAAGGCCTGCGCCAGGAGGCTAATGGGTCGGTGGCGAAACACCTCCTCTTTAGCCATGTACATCATCCGGCGCTTGATGTTAACGGCAATGAAGTACTGGTCAGCCATACCCAGATGGTTGGCGGCCACCAGCAGGGGGCCGTTCTCAGGGACGTTGTCCCTTCCCCTGACCTCGCGGCGGGTTAGCAGGAAGATGAGCATCTGGCAAAACAGATGTATCAGCCGCTTGGCTATTTTTTGCGCCCGGGTCTGCTCGATTGGGGTCATGGCCTCTAATTCCGTAACAGGGTGAAGTTTCGTTTAGAATTATAACTCAGCACTGGGAACGAAGACAATAAGACGGGTAGCCAGGCGTAACCGTGCGGCGCTCAGGATAGCCCCGTCTCCTCGGCGGCTTCCCGGAGGGCTGAAGCGTAAGCGGCGAAGGTTCTGGCATCGAAGAGCACGAATGCCACCTCTTTGATGGAGGTCGTCCCCCGGCTGAGAAAGGCGGTAACGGTATTGATGGCTACCCTGGCGGCCTCGTTTACCGGATATCCGTAGACGCCGGTGCTTATCGAGGGGAAGGCGAGGCTGCTGAGATTATTCTCGGCGGCCAGCTTCAGGCTTTCCCGGTAGGCGCTGGATAAAAGTTCCGGCTCTCCCTGGCTCCCGCCGTGCCAGACAGGGCCGACGGTATGAATTACGTGTTTTGCCCTGAGGTTACCCCCGGTGGTGATGACCGCCTTGCCGGTGGCTAGCCTCCCCTGTCGGGATACAATCTGCTTACACTCATCCAGGATAGCGGGGCCGCCGGCCCGGTGGATGGCGCCGTCCACCCCGCCGCCACCCATGAGGCTGGAGTTGGCGGCGTTGACGATGGCGTCGCTTGTCTGCCGGGTGATGTCCCCCTGAACAAGGCGCAACCTGGTCTGGTTAACGGTGACCTCATCGGCTTGATTCTGCATGCTCTTACCTCCCGGTCACTTTATTATATTGGACTCCAGCAGATTAAATTATATCGGGAGAAAAGGGTATTGACAAATACTATATATTGTGTTAGTGTAACTTCGCTATACAATATAGTGTGGAGTTCAGGCGTGAAGTGTCCCTATTGTGGCTATGCCGATTCTAAGGTGATTGATTCCCGTGACGTGAATGAGGGCATCCGCCGCCGGCGTCAGTGTCTTAGCTGCCGGGCGCGCTTTACTACCTACGAAAGGTTGCAGCCGGCCGGTCTCTTCGTAATCAAGAAGGACAGACGGCGTGAGGAATTCAGCCAGGAGAAGCTGCTCTCGGGTATTCGCAGAGCCTGTGAGAAACGCCCCCTGCCGACCGGTGCCGTTGACCGGCTGGCTGTGGATATTGAGGCCAGGCTTTATCAGTCGGGTAGGTCAGAGATACCCAGCAGCGTTATCGGGGATATGGTGATGGCGGGTCTCAAGAAGTTGGATCACATTGCCTTTATTCGCTTTGCCAGCGTCTATCGGGATTTCGCCGATATTACCGACCTGAAGCGGGAGGTGGATACCCTGCTCGGCGGCGGGGCTGAACTAGTGCCGCCCACGAGCCAGCTATCCCTGATTCCCGCCGAGCCGCCAATGGGGCTGGCCGGCAGCGAGCGGAGGCGACGCAGATGAAGAAGCCTGATGAGTCAGATAACAAGCGGCTGGTCAGTCGCACCCAGATTGCGCGGGCGGTCTTCAGTGCCGCCGAGTCTATGGGCATCGCCGACCGGGGGGTAGTGGAGCGAATTACCGCTCAGGTAATCGAGCGGCTGGAAAGGACACCGGCGCCTCCCGGGGCGGAACGGCCCCTGCCCGGCATGGAGGAGCTGGTGGCTATACCCCGCCGCCAGCAGAAGCGCCTGCCCACCGCATCGGAGATTCAGACAATCGTGGAGGAAATTCTGGCCAGCAAGGAAATGTCTCAGCGAGAGGAGGTCAAGCCCAAAATGGAAACTGTTAGGGTTAAGTCGAGGGTGAAGGCTAATGGCAAGGTCAATCTGACGGGAAATGCCCTTCGTGTCCTGGAGAGAAGGTATCTCAAGAAGGATGCCAAGGGTCAGGTTATGGAGGCGCCGGAGGAGATGTTCCGCCGGGTGGCCGGGGCTATCGCCTCGGCTGAGCTAAATTACGATGCCAAAGCCGATGTTAAGGCGCCGGAAGAAGAGTTCTACCGGCTGATGGCCACTCTGGAGTTTCTGCCCAATTCCCCTACCCTGATGAATGCCGGGCGGGAGCTGGGGCAGCTCTCCGCCTGCTTTGTCCTCCCCGTTGAGGACTCCATGGAGTCCATCTTCGATGCCGTTAAGAATACCGCCCTGATACATAAGAGCGGCGGCGGCACCGGGTTTTCCTTCTCCCGATTGAGACCGGAGAGTGACCGGGTGGGCTCTACCGGCGGGGTCGCCAGCGGCCCGGTCTCCTTCATCCGTGCCTTTGATATTGCCACCGACGTCATTAAGCAGGGGGGCATGCGCCGCGGCGCCAATATGGGCATCCTCAGTGTCAGTCACCCCGATATTATGAGGTTCATCACGTCTAAGGATGACCCCACGGTGCTCACCAACTTTAATATCTCCGTAGCCGTAACCGGTGACTTTATGGAGGCGGTTAAAGCCGGCGCCGACTATGACCTGGTAAACCCGCGCACTAAAGAGGTGGTCGGTAAGCTGAGTGCTAAAGAGGTGTTTGACAAGATGGTGGCGATGGCCTGGAAGACGGGTGACCCGGGCATTGTCTTCATTGACCGTATCAATCAGGATAACCCGACTCCTAACCTGGGCAGTATCGAGAGCACCAACCCCTGTGGGGAACAGCCGCTGCTCCCCCACGAGTCCTGTAACCTGGGCTCCATCAACCTCTCCCTGATGGTGAAGGGTAAGGACGGGGCTTGTGAGATTGACTATCCCCGGCTGGCAGAGACGATAAAGACCACGGTTCGCTTTCTGGACAATGTTATCGAGGTTAACCGGTTTCCCCTGCCGCAGATAGAGGAGATGACCAAGAAATCGCGGAAGATAGGGCTCGGGGTGATGGGCTTTGCCGACATGCTCATCAAGCTGGGTATCCCCTACAATTCCGAGGCGGCCCTGGGGGTTGCTGCCGAGATTATGGAGTTTGTCACCGAAGAAGCCGCCAAGGCCTCGCAGGGATTGGCCGTGGAGCGGGGGGCCTTCCCGGCTTTTACGGGCAGTATCTATGACACCCCCGGCGCCCCCGGTATAAGAAACGCCTCGTGCACCACCATTGCCCCCACCGGCACCTTGAGTATCATCGCCGGCTGCTCTAGCGGTATTGAGCCCCTCTTTGCCCTGAGCTACAAGCGCCATATCCTGGATGGCGACGAGTTTATCGAGGTGAACCCCTATTTTGAGGAGGTGGCCAAGAAGGAGGGCTTCTACTCCGAAGAGCTGATGCGTAATCTGGCGGACGGGGTTAGCCTTCAGGAGATAGAGGAGGTGCCGGACAACTTCAAGCGGGTATTCGTGACCGCTCATGAAATAACCCCCGAGTGGCATGTCAGGATGCAGGCGGCATTCCAGCGGCACACCCACAACGCCGTCTCCAAGACGGTCAACTTCCCCCGGGAGGCGACGCTGGAGGATGTGGCCCGGGTCTATATGCTGGCTTATGAAGAGGGGGTCAAGGGGATAACCATCTACCGGGACGGCAGTCGTGAGGGGCAGGTGTTGACCACCGGTAAGACGGAGAAGAAGACTGAGGGTGCCGTGCTCAGCCCCAGAAAAAGGGCCAAGACGACCTCGGGGGTGACGGAGAGGGTAACCACGGGCTGCGGCTATATCTACGTCACCGTGAACTCGGACGACGAGGGGATATGCGAGGTCTTCTCCACCCTGGGTAAGGCCGGGGGCTGTGCTCAGGCCCAGCTTGAAGCCATCTGTCGCCTCATCTCGCTGGCGCTGCGTTCCGGGGTGGACGTGGCTTCGGTGGTGAGGCAGCTAAGGGGCATCCGCTGTCCCTCTATCGCCTGGGAGGGGGGTAAGTCCATCCTCTCCTGTGCCGATGCTATCGCCAGCGTGCTGGAAAAGCACACCACCGGCTATGAGGGTAAGCCCAGGGCTGAGGACTACGGGCTGGTAAAGAACCTGGCCGGGCAGTGCCCCGACTGCGGGAACCTGCTCGTCTATCAGGAGGGGTGCTTTGTCTGCCCCAGCTGCGGGTATACCAAGTGCTAATCTAATATATAAAGTTCAAGTGATGGGAGGAGAATAAAAATGGCTGAACAACCGGCTAAAAAGGAAGTTAAGATTGCCTTTCCGGAGAGCCTCAGAGGCGGCGTGTATGCCAACAGCATGTTCGCTACCCATACCAGGGAGGAGTTCATTCTGGACTTCATGATGGTGACGCCGCCGCTGGGCTCGGTGACGGCGCGGGTCATTACCAGTCCGGGTCACATGAAGCGGATGGTCTCGGCGCTTGCGGAGAACATGAAGAAATACGAAGCCAGGTTCGGCAAGCTCACCGAAGCCCCCGAGCCCCCCAAGCCGACCATGGGCTTTCACACGCCGGAATAGCAGATTGTCTTCCCTGTTTCTGCCCCCGGTGATAACCCTCCGCCAGTTCAGGTAGCTGCCCTGTTCTTACTATTCGCAATTCTGCTCTCCAGGCTGTATAATTGGTTTTAAGGCTTTAGTCTACATAAAGTGATTATTATTTGGAAGGTGATTTATGGTGGATAGGAATGAGAGGGTGATGATCTTCATTGATGGTAGCAACCTCTACCACTCCCTCAAGGGGTTCTTTAAGAGGACTGATATCGACATCGGTAAGCTGTCTAACAAGCTGCTCGATAGGCGGCGTCTGGTGAGAATCTACTACTACAATGCCAAGGTGGGGCTTAAGGAAGAGCCGCAGCGATACCGTGACCAGCAGGCGTTCTTTGGCAGCGTCAATGCCATCCCTTACAGTGAGCTGCGTCTGGGGCGCCTCGTTTACCACAACTGGCCCAACAGCCCGCCTTATGAGAAGGGGGTCGATATCCAGCTGGCTACCGACATGATAACCCACAGCTTTAAGAATAACTATGATGTGGCGGTACTGGTGGCTGGCGACAATGACTTTGTGGGCGCCATCCAGGCGGTTAAGGATAACGGCAAGAACGTCGAGGTTGCCCTGTTTGGTAAGGAGCGAACCTCCTACCGGCTGCGCATGGTGGCTGACAGGGTGGTAACCATAAACTCCAAGTTTCTCAAGGGCTGCTGGAAGTAAGAGCCTCATGGGTTGGGACGCAGTCAGGAAGGCCCGGCGGCGACTCTCCCGGGAGCAGGGCACCGTTATCAAGGACTGGGGGGGCAGACTCCCCATCGCCCTCATCTACCCCAACTCCTACTACGTTGGGATGTCCTGTCTCGGCGTTCATGCCATCTATCACCTGCTTAATAGCTACCGCACGGTCGTTTGTGAGCGGGTCTTCCGGGAGAGAGAGGACCAGCTCTCGAAGTTGCCTCCCTTAAGTCTGGAGTCTCAGCGTCCGCTGGCTGATTTTGCGGTCCTTGCCTTTTCTGTTAACTACGAGGTTGATTACCTGAACGTGGTGCAGATTCTTAAGGCCAGTGGTATCCCCCTACTTGCTGCGGAGCGCAGCGAGAACCATCCGCTGGTGATGGCGGGCGGGCCCTGCGTCACGGCTAACCCGCTGCCCCTGGCTCCCTTTTTCGATGTGTTGTGTCTCGGCGAGGCAGAGCCGATACTGCCGGGGCTGCTCTCCCGGCTGTCTGAGGGCATGGGAGAGGCACGGGTCAGGCTGCTTACGGCGCTGGCCTCGCTGCCGGGGAGCTACGTGCCGCAGTTCCCTTCGGGTGAGCCGCCGCTTCGGCAGTGGCTTGAGAACCTGGATGAGTTCCCCACCGTCTCCAGCGTATTTACCCGGGATACCGAGCTGGGGGATTTATTTCTGGTCGAGGTGGGGCGGGGGTGCGGCTGGGGATGTCCCTTCTGTCTGGTGAGCAGCACCTTCAGCCCGGTGCGATTTCGCTCGGTAGATAGCTTGGTCGCTCAGGCAGAGCAGGGTCTCAGGTACCGGAAGCGGGTGGGGCTGGTGGGGCCGGCGGTTACCGACCATCCCCAGATAGAGGAGCTTCTAGCCAGCTTGCGCCGGATGGGGGCCGGTCTCTCCGTTAGCTCCATGCGCTTAAAACCCCTTTCCCGTGTGGTACTGGCGACGCTGGCTGAAGGGGGAGCGCAGACCATCTCCCTGGCCCCGGAGGCTGGCTCCCAGCGGCTGCGCCAGCGGGTCAAGAAGGGTATCTCCGAGGATGATGTCCTGGAAGCGGTAACTAAGGTTTCCGGGCTCGGCATGAAGCAGCTCAAGCTCTACTTCATGGTTGGTCTGCCTGGGGAGACCGATGAGGATGTGGCCGAGATAGTCAGGCTGGCTACCAGGTGTAAGGGTATTCTGGACCGGGCTCAGAGCGGCACCCGTCTGGTGCTGAATGTCGCTCCCTTTGTGCCCAAGGCGGGCACCCCCTTTCAGCGATTGCCCATGGCATCGCTGACTATCCTGGACCGGCGGCTGTCACTGCTCAAGAAGGGCCTGCCGCCGCGGGGTATCAGGCTCAAGGCGGAAAGCCCGGCCTGGAGTGAGGTTCAGGCGGTGCTGGCCCGTGGCGACGCTGAGGTGGCCAGGGTGCTGGCTGACATCGAGGAGGTGTCACTGGCTGGCTGGCGCCGGGCGGTAGCCGAATGCCATCTGGATACTGACTTCTATGCACACCAGAGGTGGGACAGTGGTCAGGACTTGCCGTGGGCGGTTTTTCAGGGGCGCTAAAGCCAGAACTGTAGGCGGCGTTTTTATAGTGATTTCTTAGCCCAGTTGACGGCGTTTAGGAAAATCTGGAAGCCGTCCCCGTGCTCTTTCGCGCCCTCTCTCGTCCAGCGGGGGTGCTGGGTGCCCCGGAGGTGACGCTCGGGGTGGGGCATCAGGGCGAAGATGCGTCCTGAGCTGTCGCAGATGCCGGCGATATCTGCTACCGAACCGCTGGGGTTATAGGGGTAGCCGGGGCTCGTGTTGCCGTCCTCGTCGGTGTAGGATAGTACCACATTCAGCCGGGCCAGGGTCTCGCTATCGGCCACGACCTTACCCTCACCGTTAGCCACCGGCAGGTAGAGACGACTAATCCCCTGGGTAAAGAGGCAGGGGCTTTCTTCATTCACCCTGAGATATACCCAGCGGCACTCAAAGCGGCCGGAGTCGTTGGCGGCCAGGGTTATCTTCGGCTCCTTACCGCTATCTATCCCGGGCAGGATACCAGCCTTGACCAGCACCTGAAGGCCGTTACAGATGCCCAGCACCAGCCCGCCCCGGTCAACGAAGCCCCGGATGTCCTCGCCCAGCTTCAGTCTGAGCTCGTTGGCGAGCACCTTACCGGCGCTGATGTCGTCGCCGTAGGTAAAGCCACCGGGGACAACCAGTATCTGGTAGCTGAAGAGGTGCTCTTCGCGGCGGATGAGCTGGTTAACGTGAACCAGGGAGGTGGCGGCGCCCGCCTGCTGGAAGGCGTAGGCCGTTTCCTGGTCGCAGTTCGTTCCCGGGGCCCGCAGTATCAGGGTCTTAACTTTCACCATCTTACTTACCACCTGAGCGGCTTCTGCCACGCCTCCTTGAGCTCTTTAAGTGACTCAACCAGAATCTTCCGGCCAGCCAGGCCGTATATTTCCAGCCTTGTAGAGTCGGTGACCTGGCCGATAGCCGCCAGTCTGACCCCCCTCATTACCTCTCTGAAATCCGTTTCCTTCTCCGGGGCTACCTCCACCAGAAAGCGGCTGTTTGACTCCGAGAAGAGGACGGCGTCATCGCGGCTTATCGGCTCACCCAGCGGCACCGGTTTCAGGTGCACCAGCGCCCCCAGCCCCCCGGCGAAGGCCATCTCGCTTACGGCGACGCCCAGCCCGCCCTCGCTCAGGTCGTGGCAGGCCCTGACCAGCCCCCAGCTGGTAGCCAGGCTCAGCCGTTCCATGGTTCGTTTTGCCTGGTGCGGGTTCACCCTGGGCACTCGATTGCCCGTAAAGCCATTAAGCCTGAGATACTCCGAGCCGCCGAGCTCATCCTGGGTTGTGCCCACGATGTAGATGAGGTCGTCGGGCTGCTTAAAGTCCATGGATACCGCCCGGCTCACGTCCTCCATGACGCCCAGCGCCGAGATAAGCAGGGTGTGGGGGATGGAGATGACCCTACCCTGGTATTCAAACTCGTTATAAAGGCTGTCCTTACCGGAGATAAACGGGGTCTCGTAGACAAGCGCCATGTCGTAGCAGGCCCGGGCGGCCCGCACCAGGGCGCCCAGTATCTCCGGCTCCCGGACATCGCCCCAGCAGAAGTTATCGAGCAGGGCTACCCGTGACAGGTCGCCGCCGACGGCGATAATCTGCCTCAGGGCTTCATCAATCGCCGAGGCGGCCATCCAGTAGGGGTCTATCTCCCCGTATCTCGGGTTTATGCCGCAGGCCACGATAGCCCCCGTCTCCGAGCCTAACACCGGTCTGATGATGGCGGCATCGCCGGGGCCGTCGTTTTCTTTACCCACCAGGGGCTTGAGGACGCTAGCGCCCTGCACCTCATGGTCGTACTGGCGGATGACCCACTCCTTAGAGCACACGTTCCACGAGCTGAGGATACCGAGCAGAGCCTCGCCCAGGTCATCGGGGCAATCAAAATCGGGCTCGGGGTGGCGGGGTGGCGTCCAGGTCGCCTCGCGGCTCACCTGCGGGATACCGTGGTGCAGGAAATCCATGTCCAGGTCGCCCACCTGGTTTTCCTGATAGAAGAGCTTGAGGCGCTTATCATCGGTAAACTCGCCGATAACCACCGCCTCGACATCCTCGCGGGCAAAAAGCTCTAGTAGCTCGCTTGATTTTTCCGGCGGCACCGCCAGCACCATGCGCTCCTGGGATTCGGATATCCATATCTCCGTGTAGGAAAGACCGGCGTACTTGAGGGGCACCCTGTCCAGATAGACCCTGACCCCGGTAACGGCGCCCATTTCGCCCACCGCCGAGGAGAGCCCTCCCCCCCCGCAGTCGGTTACCCGGGAGTAGAGACGGCGGTCGCGGGCTTGAAGCAGGGTGTCGATAACCTTCTTCTCCACGATGGGGTTACCAATCTGAACCGCGCTGAAGGAGGCGGTGCTTGATTCCTCGGTGAGCTGCTCCGAGGCGAAGGTGACGCCGTGTATCCCGTCGCGACCGGTTCTGCCCCCGACCAGCACCACCAGGTCACCGGGCTGCTGCTCGCCTCTGGGGGCAAGCTCTTTAGGCAGCAGCCCCAGGGTGCCGCAGAAGATAAGGGGATTTGCCAGGTAGCGCTCGTCAAAGAGGACGGCACCGTTGAGGGTGGGTATCCCCAGGCGGTTACCGTAGTCGGCGACCCCGGCCCGCACCCCCTTAAAGATGCGCCGGGGGTGCAGTACCCCCTTGGGCAGCTTGTGGTGGGGGAAGTCCGGGGGCGCAAAGCAGAAGACATCGGTATTCAGTATCGGCTTGGCGCCCAGTCCGGTGCCCAGCGGGTCTCGAACCACGCCGCCGATGCCGGTGGCGGCGCCCCCGTAGGGCTCGATGGCCGAGGGATGATTATGGGTCTCGACCTTAAAGCACAGCGCCCACGCGCCGTCGAAATCAATCGCCCCGGCGTTGTCGCTGAAGACCGAGAGGCACCACGGCTTCCCCAGCTCCTCGGTTACCTTCATGATGGTATTCTTAATCAGGCTATCAATGACCTCTTCGTTAAGCTTAATGCGGGCCTTAAAGGTCTTGTGGACGCAGTGTTCCGACCAGGTCTGAGCCAGCGTCTCCAGTTCAACATCGGTGGGGCGGCGCCCCAGCTTCCGGAAGTAGACGGTAATCGCCCTAGTCTCGTCTTCGCTGAAGGAAAACTGCTCCCCCGCCTCCCCTATATCCAGCTCTTTCAGGCTGAACTCGTACTGGGGGGTCTCCGGGAAGGCTACCGGTTCCTCGGTGACGACGTGCTGGATGATGGGGTTTACCAGCAGCTTATCACAAATGGTCGCTAGCTGTGGCCCGTCCAGTTCGCCCTGGATAAGGTATCTCCGGGCGGTCTTAATCGCCCTGACCTCGCTTATCCCCAGGTCGTCGACTGCCTTGGTAACGGTAGCCTCAACCGGGTCGGTAACCCCGGCGTTGTAGGCTACCTCAATGCTGTGACAGTTATCAGCGGATTTGTCCTGGGAATAGCGGTGTGGCTTATCGTATTGGTATTCCTGGGTTACCGGGTCAGCCAGGAGGCGGCGGCAGATAAGCTCCAGCGTGTCGGCGGTTAAGTCGGCGTCAAGCCAGTAGATGTCGACCACGCGCACCCCGGACACCGAGCTTATGCCCAAATCATGTATGTCGCGCACCAGGCCCAGGCCCCTGGCGTCAGGCATCTGCTCTTTTAAGAATACCTCGATTCTGTGCATTACTTCGTTTGCCTATTAGAATACTTCGATTCTGCGCCTTACTTCGCCTTGTTGGGTAAGTCCCGGGTAAAAGCATAAGAGGGGCTCCTGCCCCCCTCTCTGGATGTTACCTCTCTCAGCCTGATGGTAAGTCATGCTATGAGCCCAATAACTCGGTTACTGCGGCGTTTATCTCTTTTCCCTCGGCCTTCCCCTTAAACTTGGCGATAAGCTGAGGTATAACCTTTCCCTTGTCGCGGGGCCCCTGGGCTCCTACCTCTGCGATAAGCCGACGAGCCTCGGCCATGATTTCCTCCCGGGTCGCTGGCGCGGGCAGGTATTCCTGAAGTATGGCTAGCTCGGCCTCTTCCCGGGCGACCAGGTCGGGGCGGTTTCCCTGCTTGAAGGCCTCAATGCTCTCCTGGCGCTGTCTGGCCTCTTTGGCGATAACCCCGAGGATATCGCTATCGTCCAGGGCGGCGCGCCGGGCAATCTCGGCGTTCTTGATAGCCGCCAGCGCTAGCCGGATAACAGAAAGCCTGATAGCGTCTTTGGCCCTTAGCGCCTGCTTTAGCTCGGTCTCCAGTTTCTCTTTTAGACCTGGTTCCATCCCGACCCCTGGCTCAATAATTCCGTTCCCCCTTATGAAAATAGTATCAACACTGGCGGACGAGGTTATCCTTAGTCTCCTGGGATTCAACTAACTCCGTGATGACCTGGCGGACTTACGCCTGTTGGCGGCTCTCTTCCGTTTGCGTCTCACGCTGGGCTTCTCGTAGTGTTCGTGGCGGCGCACTTCGGATAGAATCCCATCCTGTTGCACCTTCTTGTTGAACCGCTTGAGTAGACTGTCAAAGTTCTCATTACCGCCGGCGACTACATGAGCCACGTAGCATCAGCTCCTTTTAGACCCTGAATCAGGGCATTTAGTAAAATATGAAAAACCTTCTCTTCAGTATCGCTTTGCTCTTCTCTGAAGAGACAGGGTAGTAACCTGGGGTCAGGAGGACATCCCCATTTTAATGGGCGGTGATTACCTTGTCAAGGAAGGGCGGGTAGATTACGGCCTCTTTGGCTTCCCCGTCGGGGAGCCTTGCTCTGGCAGCCACTTCTTTTTAATATCTCCCGGGCGGCGACGACACCCGAAGCCGAGGCTTGCACCAGTCCGCGGCTGACCCCAGCGCCGTCGCCGGCGGCAAACATATTTTTGACCTCGGTCTCCAGGCTGGAGCTGAGGTGGGGCCGGCAGGAGTAGAACTTGACCTCGACGCCGTAGAGCAGGGTGTGCCGGGCAGCCACGCCCGGGGCCAGCTTATCCAGTGCCTGGAGCATCTCTATGATTCCGGTAAGGTGGCGGTAGGGGATGACAAAGCTGAGGTCGCCCGGGGTCGCCTCCCTCAGGGTGGGCTTCACGATGCCGCGCTCGATGCGGGCCGGGGTGGAACGGTGGCCCTCCATCAGGTCGCCCAGTCGCTGTATCAGTACCCCGCCGCTGAGGATATTAGCCAGGCGGGCGATATATTTGCCGTAGGCAATGGGTTCCCGGAACGGCTCGGTGAAGTTGGTGCTTACCAGGAGGGCGAAGTTGGTGTTCTGGCTCTTGGAGCTTGCGTAACTGTGTCCGTTAACCGTAATCACGGGGTCGCTGCCGCCGGTGGTTTCCATGGTGACCTCACCGGCGGGACACATGCAGAAGGTCCTGATCCGGTCGTCAAAGCTTTTCGAGAGATACTCCAGCTTCGCCTCGTAAAGCACACTGGTCAGTTCTGCGGTCACGGCTACCGGCACCTCAACCCTGATGCCGACGTCAACCGGGTTGTTATACAGGGTCAACTTGAGGCGCTTGGCCTCGGTCGCCAGCCAGTCGGCGCCTTCCCGGCCGGGAGCCAGAATCAGGTAGTCACAGTCGAATCTCTCCCCGGTCTCGGTTTCAACCCCCATCACCCTGCCCTCATTGACGATGATGGTGTTGGCGGCGGCCTCAAGCCTGATTTCCAGGCGTGAAATCAGGTGGTTACGCATCGCCTGGAGTATCGAGCGGCAGCGCTCGGTGCCGAGGTGACGCAGCGGCACCGGTATCAGTCGTAAGCCGGCCAGAGAGGCGCGGCGGCTTACCTCGTCGACCCTGTCACCCACCCCGTAGAGCTCGCTGGGGGCACCGAACTTCAGGTACAGGTCGCCGACATAGTTAATCAGGGCTTCGGTCTCGGTTGTGCCCAGGTAGTCCTTGAGCCGTCCCCCGACCTCAGGGGTCAGGGTGAGCTTGCCGTCGCTGTAGGCCCCGGCACCACCCAGGCCGCAGACCAGGTTGGTGCGCTCATCAATATCCTTGCCCTTTTCAATAAGTAAAATCCTGAGGTCGGCTACCTGGGATAGCTCTAAAGCGGCAAAGATACCGGCGGGGCCGCCACCGACGATGATAACATCATATTTATTAGCCATTTTATCTCTGCAGTGTTATTGTATTATCCCCGGCTTGGCTCGTCAAGGACTGGGTTTTAATAAAATTTTAATGCTGTTTTTAGGGACATTTAATGCCAGTAGTCTAGTATGAAGAAGGCATAACTAAGGTATGGGGTGAGTTGCCATTTGGCGAAAAATATGATACTATCTAGGTATTGAAGTTTGCCACACGGGGGTTATAATTTAGCTATGAACAGCAGTCGGAGTGATTTGAGTGAGATACTGAGGCAGCAGAGGGTTATGATGTCGCTGACGCTGGGTGAGCTGGCGGAGAAGTCAGGAGTCTCGGCGTCTCATTTGGGGCGTATAGAGCGGCGGGAGCGCTTCCCCTCGGGCCGTATTCTGCGTCGGCTGGCCAAACCTCTGGGCTTTGAGGAGAACGAGCTTTTCGCCTTAGCCGGTTATCTCTCCCCCACCCCTTCCAGCGTGGCTGAGGAGAGCCCGGCCTATGTCGGTAGGCGACTGGACCCTTACGTTGCCCGGATGTTAGCCCAGGAGCCGGTTGATGTCCAGCGCGCCGTTATTGGTATCCTGAGCATCTTGAAGAGCCTGGCCGGCAGCATGGCGGGAGAACGAGACAGGCAGTAGGTTCAAACTAGCTGTAGACGGCGATGACTACCGCCTCCTTCGGGTTATGCTCGTCGAAGAAGACGACGGCCACCTTCCGGCCCAGGGCCATCTCGGCGGCGGGCAGATTTCTGGCTACGGTGATATCCTCGAGATAGGCTTTATAGCTGCCGGTGAGCTGAACCGTAGCTTCGTAGTCAGTGGCATTAAAACTCTTCAGTACCGCTTTTCGTAACCTCATCAGTTGGCTCCTCCGTTGGTAAATTACACTGCGCCCAGTAGTAACCGCGCCTCATATTCCCCGCGGAGAGGACTGTAGAGAAGGGTCAGTCCGAGCACCCTCCTTTTTTCGCTGTTGAGTCCTACCCGTGCGTCGCTCAGTTCGATGACGTCGTAAAGCTGCTGGCCGCAGTTGGGGGGTATCCTAATCGTCCCGCTGCTTGCTTCTATTTCCGCGTGTCTGAGATAAGCTGCGGCTCTCTGCTCAGCCTGGGAGATGCTGCCGATGTTCCGGTCCTCAAGGCGCTTCAGCCGGTCGTAGAGCCGTTCTACCTC
>DUEB01000010.1 GCA_011176655.1 Dehalococcoidia bacterium
GGTTGGATTTGGAAAGCCCAGCCCTGGACGGTCGGCTGGCTTACCCGGCGAGTTAGCCCGGCTTTAAGCTATGGCTACCTGCGTGGGAAATACACGGTGAGCGAGACTTTGATGTCGGAGGCGGCCCTATGTCGGACAGGGTAAAGATAGCGGCGGTCCAGATGGAGCCCAGGTTGATGAATAACCGGGAGAACCTGGTGAGCATTATAGGAGGGGTGAGCAAGGCGGCGGCTAACCGGGCTAACCTGGTAGTATTCCCTGAGTGCAGCCTGACCGGTTACATCTTCCACAGCCGGGAGGAGGCGCTGCCTTTTGCCGAGACGGTACCCGGGCCGAGCACCGAGGAGGTCGCTTCCCTGTGCCGGGAGCTCGGGGTCTATGTCGTCTTCGGTCTTCTCGAAAGGGAGGGCGACCGGCTGTTCAATGCCGCCGTCCTGGTCGGGCCGCAGGGGCTCATTGCGGGGTATCGCAAGAACCACCTCCCCTTTTTGGGCATCGACCGCTTCTGCAACATGGGGGACCGGCCCTTTGAGGTGCACCGGACCCCGATAGGTAATATCGGGATTTATATCTGTTATGATATTGTCTTTCCCGAGAGTTCCCGGGTGATGACCTTGATGGGGGCTGATATCTTGGCCCTGCCCACCAACTTTCCCCAGGTGCGTCGGGAAACGCTGGCTACCTATGTAGTTAACGCCCGGGCTATTGAGAATCGAGTCCACATGGTAGCGGCCGACCGGGTGGGCAGTGAGCGGGGCTACTCCTTTGCCGGGTTGAGTAAGATTGTCAGCGCTTCGGGCAATACCCTGGGCCTGGCCAGCCCGGATAAGGAAGAGATTATCTACGGTGAGGTCAGTCTGGCGGCAGCCCGAAAGAAGCGCCTGGTCGTTATTCCCGGCGAGTATGAGCTGGATTACATAAAGGACCGCCGGCCAGAGCTGTACGGTTTGATTACTGAGCCTGGTTCGGGGGACGCTTAGGGGTGGCTTGTCCCCGGCGACACAGGCCGCCGCTGGCCGTCGTTCTTAGCTTGACTTTTCAGCCGTCCGTTCTTATAATTTCAGTTGGTTAGCTTCTGAGGGAAGGCTGCGAGAGGTGGCGCCCGAGTAGCGCAATGGTAGCGCAACCGACTTGTAATCGGTAGGTTAGTGGGTTCGAATCCCCTCTCGGGCTGTTCTTTTATCCCGGTAGTTATGTTGGGAGGGGTGCCGGAGTGGTTAATCGGAGCAGTCTGTAAAACTGCCGCCTGGAAGGGCTACGCAGGTTCGAATCCTGCCCCCTCCACCATACCCCGGCTCGGTATTCCGGGTGCTCATGAGTGATGACCGGGGAGCCCTGCATAGCATTTAGAAGATGTCCCCTTGGCTAAACTGAGGCTTCCCGCTTTCCTTTTCGTTAAGATACCTGAATTCGCAGTCTGAGTGGCGGCTGGTCATCTTCGGTAAAGGTCTGGAGAAATAGAATTGCGATATAATACTCCGGTAACTATGCGGAGGCTTAGCCGATGCCCCTGAAGCTGACGGTGATTCCGGAGCAGTGCTGCGGCTGCCGAATCTGTGAGCTGGTATGCGCTATTGAGCACTTCGGGGTGAATAATCCCAAGAAATCGGCGGTCCGGGTGCTCAACATCTATCCCCACCCGGTGATAAGAATGCCCGTGGTGTGCAGTCAGTGCCGGGTGCCCCTGTGTGCCCAGGTCTGTCCTACCGATGCCCTGCGCTGGGTTGAAGGCGTGGTGCAGCTGGAGCCCTCAGAGTGTATCGCCTGCTATAAGTGCGCGGAGTCGTGTCCCTTCGGGGCGATATATGTCCATGAGGACTGCGAACTGCCTATCAAGTGCGATATGTGTGGCGGCGACCCGCAGTGTGTTAAGAAGTGTCCTACCGGGGCCCTGCGGCTGCTCCCCGAGGCTGCCCTGGGTGAGTCCAAGCGGCTCGATAATATATTGAGCTACACGGCGATGAAGGAGATTGAGCTGTATGAGGAGGGTGAGAAGAAGGTGATTCGCTATGCCGAGGTGGGCAAGGAGGAGCTGTGAGTCTGAAGGGAGGCTACTTCAAGAAGGGCCTTTGGGTAGACCTTACCCGTGGCGCTATCGAGACACGGGGTCTGGCTGATGCCTTCCTGGAGAGGTATATCGGGGGGCGGGGGTTTGGTGCCAAGCTCGTCTGGGACAACCTGAGAGAGCACGATTTCAAGATAGACCCGCTCGGGGCTGAGAATCTCCTGGTGGTGGCCCCCGGCCCGCTGAGTGGCGTCTATTTACCGTCGTCGGGGAAGAACTCCTTCGTCGCCATCTCACCGGCTACCGGTCTCTATGGTGATTCGTCCATGGGGGGTGGCTTCGGCGTCGAGCTGAGACAGACGGGTATTGACCTTCTCTCGGTTGCGGGCCGGGCCGCAGAGCTATCGGTCCTTTTTATCGATGGTGACGGGGCTAAGGTAATTCCCATGCCGGAGCTAAAGGGAAAGAGCTGTCTCCAGGCTGAGGGGCTGATTAAAGAGAGGCTTGGAAGTCACATTGTTCATATGGCTACCATCGGGGTGGCTGGTGAGAATATGGTGGGCTTTGCCTGTATTAGTGCGGACTGGGGTCGTAACGCCGGCAGGACCGGGCTCGGGACGGTAATGGGCTCGAAAAACCTGAAGGCGATTGCCCTGCAGGGAAATAAAGACCTCCCCGTCTATGATATGTCGGGGCTGGTAGCCGAGGCTGACAAAGCCTACGGCTACATGAAAGAGCACCCGTTCTTCAAGATGTGGCAGAGGCAGGGCCTGATGAACGTTATTGATTATGCCAATGAGACCGGGATTCTGCCCGCTTACAACTTCAAGGACAGCGTTTTTGCCCGGTACCAGCAGATTAACGGGACTACCATGCTGAATCACTATAAGATAGGCGATAGCGCCTGCTTTGCCTGTCCCATGTGCTGCGGGAATATCTGTCTCGTGAAGAGCGGGAAATACGTGGGCACGGTGGTTGAGGGGCCGGAATACGAGACCTGCGCCATGCTGGGGCCGAATCTGGGCATTGACGACTTTGCGGCGGTGCTCTCGGCGGCCCGCCTTTGTGACGAGCTGGGCCTGGATACGATTTCGACGGGCAGCATCGTGGCGGCGGTAATCGAGGGATACGAGAAGGGGATACTGTCGCTTGCCGACCTTGATGGCAGGGAGATTACCTGGGGGGATGACGACGCCATCCTGGAGCTGATTCGTAAAATCGCTCATCGCGAGGGCGTTGGCGACATCCTGGCCGGTGGCTCCCGCAGGATTATTGAGACCTGGCCGGAAATGGACAAGGTCATTCTACAGGTAAAAGGGCTTGAGCAGTCGGCCTACGACAGCCGGGCCAGTATTTCCATGGCGCTGGCGTATGCCACCTCGGACATAGGGGCACATCACACCCGTGCCTGGACTATTGCCAAGGAGATGGAGGAAGGCAGCAACTGGTCGGATGACGAGCGGGTTGGTATCGTCATCTATCATCAGAAGCTGAGACCGCTATTTGATATGTTCGGCGTCTGCCGCTTACCGTGGATTGAGCTGGGACTCAATGAGCTCCACTACGAAAGGTTTTATAACTGCGTCACGGGAGGGTCACTGTCCCTTGACGAGCTCCTGGAGCTGTCTAATGACGTGTACGATCTGACGCGCCTAGCGAATGTCCGCCTGGGCATGAGCCGCCGGGACGATAGTCTTCCCTACAAGGTGCGGACAAACCCGCCCCTTACCGGGCCCAATGCCGGTAAGGTGATAAATCAGGAGGATTTCCAGAGGCTGCTTACTCTCTACTACCAGAAACGCGGCTGGGACGAAAACGGAGTCCCTCCGGCCAGCCTGGCCGAGAAGTTTAACGACCGAGTTTGACACTTGCCGGCTGGGGGCGCGAACAGCCGCCTTCTTGACAAAACCACCTGAAACATCGTAATCTATGCTGGTAGTTAACTAGGGTCGCTTGTGACTTACCCTCACAATGGCAGTTGAGTATGTAGCCGCTGACCGGCGACCTCAAACTCGTTACCAGAGGTGAGGTTTCTAAAGGAACGTGGTTACAGCTTGACTTTTCGTTTTTGTTACCTTAATATTAGCTACGAAATCGTGCCCACATAGCTCAGTTGGAAGAGCACGTTCTTGGTAAGAACGGGGTCACCAGTTCGAATCTGGTTGTGGGCTGAGGAATAAAGGGGGGTCTAAAATGGCTAAAAAGAAGTTCGAGCGGACTAAACCACACTGTAATGTAGGTACCATCGGGCACGTTGACCATGGTAAGACAACGTTAACTTCGGCGATAACCCTGGTCTTATCCAAAGGCGGTGCGGCTACCGGCTTTCGCTCATTTGACAGTATTGATAATGCTCCTGAGGAGAAGGCCCGCGGCTTGACTATTGCCATCGCTCACGTGGAGTATGAGACCGAGAAGCGGCACTATGCTCACATTGATTGTCCGGGCCATGCCGATTTTATTAAGAATATGATAACGGGGGCGGCCCAGATGGATGGGGCGATACTGGTGGTCAGTGCCCCCGATGGGCCGATGCCCCAGACCAGAGAACATGTCCTGCTCGCCCGCCAGGTGGAGGTCCCCTCTATCGTGGTTGCCCTTAATAAGGTTGATATGATGGACGACGAGGAGCTCCTGGAGCTGGTGGAGATGGAGGTCAGGGAGCTGCTCAGTAAGTACGAGTTTCCTGGCGATGAAATACCGGTGGTGCGCTTGAGCGCTCTCAAGGCGCTGGAGTGCGGCTGCGGTAAGCGGGAGTGTCAGTGGTGTGGGCCCATCCTGAAGTTGATGGATGAGGTAGATAGATATATTCCGGTGCCCGCGCGGCCCAAGGACCAGCCCTTCCTGATGCCGGTGGAAGACGTTTTCAGTATCAAGGGCCGGGGCACGGTGGTTACCGGCAGAGTGGAGCGGGGGGTGATTCATCCCGGAGATGAAATCGAGATAGTCGGGCTGCACCACGAGCCCCGCCGCACGGTGGCGACCAGTCTGGAGATGTTTCATAAGTTCCTGGATGAGGCTGAGCCGGGAGACGCCGTGGGCACGCTGCTTCGGGGTATAGACCGGGATGAGGTGGAGCGGGGCCAGGTGCTGGCGGCGCCGGGTACCATCAAGCCACACGTCGAGGCGGAGGCCGAGGTCTACGTTTTGAGCAAGGATGAGGGGGGACGGCATACCCCCTTCTTTAACGGCTATAAGCCCCAGTTCTATATCAAGACTACCGATGTTACCGGAAGTATCGGTCTGCCTCAGGGGGTGGAGATGGTGATGCCCGGTGACAATGTCAAGATGACGATAAAGCTTATCTACCCCATGGCTCTGGAAAAGGGCTTGCGTTTTGCTATCCGGGAGGGAGGAAAAACGGTGGGTGCGGGCACGATTACCCGCATCATTGAGTAGTTATGGCTAAGAAGGCTGAAGCCAGGGTTATCATTCACCTTGCCTGTACCGAGTGCCGGGAGAGGACGTATACCACTACCAAGAACAAGAGGAATGACACCCAGCGACTAGAGCTGAATAAATACTGTCCCCGCTGTCGGTCTCACCAGCTGCATCGAGAGGTGAAATAGAACCGGGTGGTTGAGATTTAATCATGGCAAAGGCTACGGTTACCACGACGACGACCAGAAGGGGCTTCTCGATACGCCGTTTCTTCGGCGATATTACCGCTGAGCTGAAGAAGGTGGTCTGGCTCCCCCCCCGCGAGGCTGCCTATTTGACGGGGGTAGTCATTATTGTCACGGTTATTGCCGGTGTGGCTCTGGGCTTCATAGACATGGGCTTTACCAACCTCGTTAATAATATCTTTCTGGGTGGTTAGTCGTCTGCCGGTTTCCGCAGTTTAGGCCGGCGTGGTCTCAAGGGGGTTATCAGGTAATAGGGCCTTCTGGGTGGCAGGATGCTGAGAGTCTTTAGGGAGCGCCTACCCCGATATGGTCTGGATATTTGGAAAGCTTGTTTCGGTGAGGTCTTGTGGAGGAGCAGTTAAAGCCCTGGTTTGTAATTCATACCTACTCTGGTTATGAAGAGCGGGTCAAGAAGAATCTGGCGCAGCGTATCCGGTTCATGGACTCCGATGGCGAGATTTCGCAGGTAGTCATACCTACCGAGGACGAGATTGAGGTCAGGGCCGGGAAGAAGCGGACGGTAAGCAAGAAGATACTACCCGGTTATGTCCTTATCCAGATGAGGATGAGTGACCAGAGTTGGAGGATTGTGCGCAATACGCCGGGGGTGACCGGTTTTGTGGGCAGCGGGGATAAACCGGTTCCGCTGCAGGAGGGTGAGGTCAGCCAGATCTTAAGGCAGATGGAGGCTGAGGCGCCCAAGATTAAGATTGGTTTCCGGGAGGGGCAGAGTGTTCGGGTGAGTGACGGCCCCTTTGTTGATTTTATCGGGGTGGTGGACAGCATAAATTCGGAAAAGGGAAAGGTGAAGGTGCTTCTCTCCCTCTTCGGTCGGGAGACACCGGTAGAGCTTGATTTCCTTCAGGTAGAGAAGCTTTAGCTCGCCAGGTTCCCGTTGTTCCGGGGCGATTCTAAAATTCTTTGGGGGAGACCGGTATGGCGAAGAAGGTAAAGGCCATAATCAAGTTGCAGATTCCGGCTGGGCAGGCAAATCCAGCCCCGCCGGTAGGTCCGGCTTTGGGGCAGCACGGGATTAATATTATGGCCTTCTGTAAGGATTATAACGAGCGTACGGCGTCTCAGACCGGCACCGTTATTCCCGTTGAGATAACGGTCTTTGACGACCGTTCGTTTACTTTTATTACTAAAACACCGCCGACCAGCGATTTACTGAAGAAGGCGCTGGGTGTGGAGAAGGGTTCTGGCGCTTCGGGACTGGAGGGGGTAGGGGTGCTTTCCCGGGCTAAGCTGCGGGAAATAGCCGAGCTTAAGAGTAAGGACCTGAATGCGACCAGTATCGAAGCTGCCGAGCGGATTATCGAAGGCACCGCCCGGAGCATGGGCATCGAGGTGGAGTAGCGACCTAAGGAGGTTGGTGTAACATGGCGGCGAGAGCATTTTTAGTTCCTCCGGTGCTGATTTTCGGCTCAGGGGCTGCCCGGCAGATTGGTGAGGAGAGCCGGAAGTTCGGGGGCAAAAAGGGACTGATTATTACCGATGAAGTGCTGCTTAAACTGGGCGCACTGGAGGGCATCGAGCAGGCCCTTAGTCAGGCTGAGATTCAGTTTGCGGTATATTCGGGTGTCTTCACTGAGCCGACGGTAGATTTTGTGCAGGAGGGCATCAGGAGTTACCGGGAGAGCGGCTGTGACTTTTTATTAGCCGTCGGCGGCGGCAGCGCCATTGATACCGCCAAGGCAATTGCCGTTATGGCTACCAATAGCGGCGCCATTGGAGATTACCAGGGAGCTAACAAGGTCAGGGAGCCGGGGGCCCCCCTGATTGCCGTGCCCACCACGGCCGGCACCGGCAGCGAGGTCACCCAGTTTACCATCATTACCGATACCAAGAGGGATGTCAAAATGCTCATTGCCAGCCCCTTCCTTATCCCCCGGAAGGCTATCGTCGACCCGCTGCTGACGCTGTCCATGCCGCGCGGCCTGACTGCGGCTACGGGAATAGATGCCCTGACTCATGCTATCGAGGCCTACGTTTCGGTGAAGGCCCAGCCGATGAGCGACATCTTCGCTCTTTCCGCCATTGAGCTTATCTCAGGTAGTCTGAGGCAGGCCTGGTCTAACGGAAATAACAGGGAGGCTAGAGAGAAGACCATGCTCGGGGCGCTTCAGGCGGGTATTGCCTTCAGCAACTCCTCGGTGGCTCTGGTTCACGGGATGAGCCGGCCTATTGGCGCCTATTTCCACGTTGCCCACGGGGTTTCAAATGCGGCTCTGCTCAGTGTCGTTACCGAGTTCAGCCTGATTGGTAATCCAGAAAGATATGCCCGTGTTGCTAAGGCTATGGGGGAGAATATCGAAGGTCTCACCATTCTGGAGGCGTCCGATATGGCGGCTGAGGCGGTAGCCAGGTTGATAGAGGATATTGAGATACCCTCGCTCCCGGAGTTGGGGGTGGAGGAAGATAAGCTGGATAAGCTGGCGCCCAAGATGGCGGAGGATGCCATTGCCAGCGGTAGCCCGGCCAATAACCCCCGACAGGCGACCAAAGAGGAGATAGTTGAGCTCTATAAGCTAGCTTACGTACAGTAAGTAATCTGTGCAAGGAGGTCAGGCATGGCAGTTTTAGAAGAGCCGATAAAAGGCGTACCACTGGTCAAGAACTATATCAACGGGGAGTGGGTTGAATCCAAGGGTGAGATTAAGGATGTGGTCAATCCGGCCAAGTATGAGACCATCGGTAAGGTGCCGATTTCGACCCGGGATGAGATAGACGCTGCGGTAAAGGCGTCCCAGGAGGCCTTTCCCGACTGGAGGCGGACGACGCCGGTGGCCCGGGCGAGATATGTCTTCCGGCTCAAGAATCTGCTTGAGGAGCATTTTGAGGAGGTCAGCCGGGTCCAGACACAGGAGCACGGCAAGACGATAGACGAGTCACGGGGAGAGACGAGGCGCGGCACCGAGAATGTAGAGGTGGCCTGTGGCATTCCCACCCTGCAGATGGGCTATAATCTGGAGGATATTGCCACGGGTATCGATGAGTATCTGATTCGTAACCCTCTGGGGGTTTTCGGTATCATCGGACCGTTTAACTTCCCGTTTATGATTCCGCTGTGGTCGGCGCCGTATGCGGTGGCTACCGGTAACTGTGTTATCGTCAAGCCCTCGAGCGAAGACCCCTTCAGCCAGCTAAAGATTGCGGAGCTGGTCGAAGAGGCCGGTTTCCCGCCGGGCGTATGGAATGTGGTCAATGGCGGCCGGGTGGTGGTCACGGGCATGCTGGAGCACCCGGGTATCCAGGGGATAGCCTTCGTCGGTTCTACGCCCACCGCCAAATATATCTACCAGAAGTGCGGTGAGACCGGCAAGCGGGTTATTGCTCAGGGCGGCGCCAAGAACTTTATCGTCGTCATGCCGGACTGTAATGTCAACGCTACCATCACCTCCCTGATGACATCGTTTTTCGGTAACACGGGGCAGAGGTGCCTCTCGGGGGCTAATCTTCTGATTGTCGGCGACGATAAATTCTACAACAGCTTTATAGAAAAGGTCGCCGATTCGGTATCGAAGATAGTCATCGGCTACGGGCTTGATGAGTCGGTTCAGATGGGCCCCCTGCGCGATACAGAGAAGAAGCAGCGGGTTCTGGGGTATATCGACAGTGGTATCCAGGCCGGCGCCCGGCTCATGCTTGACGGGAGAACATTTAAGATCAGGGGCGACTATCCGGACACCTGCTTCCTCGGGCCGTCCGTCTTTGAGAAGGTGACGCCGGATATGAAGATAGCCAGAGAGGAAATCTTCGGGCCGGTGATGAGTGTCATGCGCGCCAAGAGCCTGGATGAGGCCATAGATGTGGTTAACGACTGTGATTTTGGTAACGGTCACGCCATTTTTACCGCGGATGGCAAGAGTGCCCGGCAGTTTCAATACGATGTGGTCAGCGGTAACATTGGCATTAATATCGGTATCGTGGCGCCGATGGCCTTCTTCCCCTTCAGTGGCATGAAGGACTCCTTCTTTGGCATATTGCACACGCAGGGTAAGGAGGCGGTCCGTTTCTTTACCGAAAGTAAGGTCGTCATCCAGCGGTGGTTCTAATGGGGGGTAACGATATGAGACTGCAAACGGCTTCTTCGGTTATCAGCTTTTCTAGGGAGCTTGAAGGCGAGTCGGCGAAGTTTTACGAGGCTCTGGCAGAGAAGTTCGCTGAAGGCAAAGATAGCTTTCTCTCCTTTGCTCAAGAGAACCGGAAGTATATCGTGCAGGTTGAGAGGGCCTACTACGGGGTTATCAGCGATGCCATCGAGGGCTGCTTTGCCTTCGATTTGGAGCCGGGTGACTATGCCCTTGAGACGACGCTGGCTGAGAGTGCAGACTATTCTGAAGCGTTGGGTCGGGCGGTTAAGATAGAAGAGACGATGGTGAAGTTCTACACCACGGCTGCGGAACAATCAAAGTCTCTGATGGCTGATGTGCCGCGGGCCTTTATGCTCATCGTGAGAAAGAGAAATGAGCGTCTGGCTAAGCTAAAGTCGCTTTGAGGCGGGGCTGATTTATGGAGCCTGCCTGGAATATGGAGGAGAGATAGGGTAGAGATGACAAAGCGTGGGAAGAAATATCAGGAGACGTTAAAACTGCTGGACGGGGGGGGGACTTACTCCCCGGAGGAAGGTATTGAGCTAGCCAAGAAGATGGCTTATGCCAAGTTCGATGAGACGGTTGAGCTTCATCTCAGGATGGGTGTTGACCCCAGAAATGCCACCCAGCAGGTGCGTGGGGTGGCGCTACTGCCCCACGGGCTGGGGAAAGAGGTGCGGGTTCTGGTCTTCGCTCAGGGTGAGGCTGAGAGAATCGCCAAGGACGCCGGCGCTGATTTCGTGGGTAGCGACGAGCTGGTAAAGAAGATAGAGGGCGGCTGGTTAGATTTTGACTCCGCCATGGCTACCCCGGATATGATGAGCCGGGTGGGCAAGCTGGGCAAGATTTTAGGAAGGCGGGGACTGATGCCCAACCCCAAATCGGGGACGGTAGTGGCTGCGGAAGACCTGCCCCGGGTAATTGGCGATGCGCGTAAGGGTCGGGTGGAGTTCAAGCTGGACCGGACGGCTATCATCCATGTCCCGCTGGGCAAGGCCAGTTTTGAGAGTGACCGGCTGCGGGATAACCTGACGGCGGTGATTGAGGCGGTGGTCAGGGCTAAACCCAGCGGCGCCAAGGGTCAGTATGTTAAGTCGGCCTCGCTGAGTACGACTATGGGGCCGGGGGTAAAGCTTGACCTTTCTTCAACCCTGGCGTTGAGTTCCGGTTGAGGCGGCTCGGGCGGGTCTGATTAACAACCTGAGAGTCTCCGACAAAGTGTGAGCCTAGTTTAGCAATCCAGAAATTTCTGGTAGAATTAAGGCAGCTTAACAATCTATGAGTTCCTGAGACAGTGGGTGCCGGTTAGGGCTTAAATCCTCTTTGCCTGCCGAGGAGAAAAAGGGTTTAAATCGAATTCGGGGTGCTGTTACCTGGAGTCCCCGAAGGCGGTTCAGACTTGAAGCCCTGGTGCCGTCGGCGCGAGGGCTTTTTGGTAGCCCTAAAGCGGCGGCTGGAGAGCCGGTAGATTTTTGAGTATTTAGGGGAAGGAGGTTAGCATGGATGTCTAGGGAAAAGAAGGCAAGAACCATTGATAGTCTGGAGGAGGTTTTCTCCAAGTGTAGCCTTGGTATTCTAACCGACTACCGGGGGCTTTCCGCTCATGAGATGACCGTCCTGAGGCGCCGGCTGGGGGAGCTGGGCATTGAGTACCGGGTGGTGAAGAACACCTTAGCCCGCTTTGCCGCCGAAAGGCTGGGTCGGAGCGACCTGGCGGCTGCCTTTGAAGGGCCGGTGGCTCTGGCGGTGGGCTACGGCGAGATAGTCGAGCCGGCTAAGGTGCTGGCTGACTACATAAACATCGCCAAGTCTATCCTGACCATCAAGGGTGGGTTTTTAGGGGATAGAGTGCTTACCTCGGAAGAGGTGTCGGTTCTTTCTAAACTCCCGTCGTGGGAGGTATTGGTGGCTAGGGTTCTCGGTGCTATGCAGGGCCCCATCGTGGCCCTGGTTTACTGTCTTAACGGCCCGATAGCCGGGCTGGCGAGGGTGTTTCAGGCTAGAATTAAACAACTGGAGGGAGAATAAGATGGCAGAAAAAGAAGCCGAAGTGAAACAGGACGCTGCTGGTGAGGCGGCTGAAGTCGAAAAGCAGCCCGAAGAGGAGAAGGCGGTGGAAGTGAAGCAGGACGCTGCTGGTGAGGCGGCCGAAGCCGAAAAGCAGCCTGAAGAAAAAAAGGCGGCGGCTGAAGTTGAGCCGAAGGCAGCAGCTAAGGTAGCCAAGAAGACGGCTGGCGAGGCCAAAGAAAAGGGGACTACCCAGGCCGGGAAGCCGGCTCAGAAGGCGGCCGTTAAGGACATGATAGAGGTCATAAAGAAGATGACGGTGCTTGATTTGTCTGAGCTGGTGAAGGCTCTGGAGACCGAATTCGGCGTTAGTGCCGCGGTTCCCATGGCGGCGGCACCGGTCGCGGCGTCTGAAGCCCCGGCGGCTGAAGAGGAAAAGACGGAGTTTAACGTTATCCTTAAGGAAGCCGGCGGTAACCGGATTGCCGTGATTAAAGCGGTGCGTGAGCTGAGTGGTCTGGGGCTGAAGGAGTCCAAGGACCTGGTGGAAGGTGTCCCCAAGCCGGTGAGGGAGGGGGTTACTAAGGACGAGGCGGCGGCTGCCAAGGAGAAGCTGGAAGCAGCCGGG
Source organism: Dehalococcoidia bacterium (assembly GCA_011176655.1). GTDB lineage: Bacteria > Chloroflexota > Dehalococcoidia > Dehalococcoidales > UBA5760 > UBA5760. Next base: position 12,364 of record DUEB01000010.1, read on the forward strand.
GCTACGGTTGAAGTTACCTAGTATGCGCTTCTGGCCGTTAAGTCTCGGCTAAATCCGGTTGCAAATGGTCTTGATAGCGCCTATAATCCCTCTTAGAGACTTTTAGTATGGGGGTGAGCTTGCCCTACCCGGATAGCTTTGTCCTGCTCATTATGGGTATTGTCTTTACCGCCGTCGGTGCCGGGATACTCGGCTGGAGCCGGTGGGCGGAGAGGCGTTACTACGACACCCTGACGTCGCGTACTGATATGAGGGAGTTCCTGGAGAGCACCCCGGAGCGTTCCGGGTACGGAGCGCTCCGCATGGGGGGGCTTATCAGCATTATAGTCGGTGCGGTTTTCCTGGGCATCGTGGCTTTCTTACACTTCGGGGGGTGAGAAGGCCTATACCATCCTCCTCGGACGGTACTGGATGGCTTCCGCCAGGTGATGGGCTCTAATCATATCACCGTTGTCAAGGTCGGCAATGGTGCGCCCCAGTTTCAGGATGCGGTGGAAGGCACGGGCCGAGAGGTGGAGCTGTTTCATGGCTGCCTTGAGCAGGCTCTGGGCCTGCTCTTCTGTCTGGCAGAAGTCTCTTACCTCGGCGGGGGTCATTTCGGCATTACAGGTTAGTCTGGTGTCGCTAAAGCGTTTCTGTTGTTTTAAGCGGGCGGCCTTAACCCTGGTCTGGATCCTGGATGACCCCTCCCCCAACCTATCATCGGTCAGCTTTTCGTAGTCAATGTGGGGCACCTCGATAAAGATATCAACCCGGTCAATGAAGGGCCCGCTGATGCGCTGCTGGTAGCGTAACACCAGACCATGAGAACAGGTACAGGCCGTGAAGGGGTCGCCGTAGAAGCCGCAGGGACAGGGGTTCATGGCCCCGACCAGCATGAAGTTGGCGGGGAAGGTCAGGCTGCCCTGTGCCCGGCTGATGGTGATTACCTTGTCCTCAAGGGGCTGGCGCAGCAGTTCAAGCACGGCGTGCCCGAATTCGGGGAGTTCATCGAGGAAGAGCACCCCGCGGTGGCTGAGACTTATTTCGCCCGGCTTTGGGAAGCGTCCGCCCCCGACCAGACCGGCGTTGGAGATGGTGTAGTGGGGGGAGCGGAAGGGTCTCTGAGTCATCAGCGGGGTATCCTGAGGCAAAAGACCGCTGACACTGTAGATTTTGGTGACGTCAAGGGTTTCCTCGTTGGTCATGGGTGGTAATATGGAGGGGAGAGAGCGTGCCAGCAGCGTTTTGCCGCTTCCCGGCGGGCCCATCATGATTA
>DUEB01000100.1 GCA_011176655.1 Dehalococcoidia bacterium
AGCCCAGCTCCGCCAGCCGCTCCCGAAAGGCATGCCGTCCGCTGAGCTTACCCAGCACCAGGCTTGAGGCCGGGATGCCCACTGTCCGGGGGTCTATTATCTCATAGGTGATGGGCATCTTGATGACACCGTCCTGGTGAATACCCGACTCGTGACTGAAGGCATTGGCGCCCACAATCGCCTTGTTGGGCTGCACCGGAAAGGCGGTAAGCTCGCTGACCAGCCGGCTCGTCCGGTATATCTGCTCGGTATTGATGCCGGTAGTTACCCCGAACAGGTTTTGACGAGTCTTAACCGTCATCACCACTTCCTCCAGGGAAGCGTTACCCGCCCTCTCCCCAATGCCGTTAACGGTGCATTCCACCTGCCGCGCCCCGCGCCTCACGGCTTCCAGGCTGTTAGCCGTGGCCAGCCCCAGGTCGTCATGGCAGTGGACACTGACCACAGCCTGAGCAATACTGGGGACATTCTCAAAGATGCCCGCGATAAGGTCGCCGAACTCACCGGGTACGGCGTAGCCCACCGTATCGGGAATATTTACCGTGGTCGCCCCGGCCTTAATTACCGCCTCCAGGACCTGGTAGATATACTCCGGCTCGGTCCGGCTGGCATCCATGGGGGAGAACTCGACATCGCTAGTATACTGCCTAGCCCGAGCCACCATGTCCCGCGCCATAGCGAGAACCTGCTCCCGGCTCTTCTTAAGCTGGTGCAGGAGGTGGATATCGGAAGCCGAGAGGAAAACGTGGATACGCGGACGCTCAGCCCCCTTAACCGATTCCCAGGCACTGTCAATATCATCGGGATGAGCACGCGCCAAGGCACAAATCACCGGCACCCTGACCTCCCGGGCAATAAGGTTTACCGCCTTAAAATCACCCGGTGAGCTACAGGGAAAGCCCGCCTCAATAACGTCCACCCCCAGCCGCTCCAGCTGCCGGGCTATCTCCAGCTTTTCATTGATATTAAGCGCCCCGCCCGCCGCCTGCTCCCCATCCCGCAGGGTGGTATCGAAGATTATCAGTTTGTCCATAGTTCCCACCATTACCTCGCAGCCTGTTCACCCAGCTCCCACAAACCCCAGCCTACTACAGAAGACGCATAATAAGTTAATTCCGCTCCCGATATAGACCCCTACGTCTCTCCAGCTTCTTGGTATTCACTACCTTTTTGTCAACTGGCGCGACAGCTACTTCTTCTTGAGCCAGGGCATCATGGCGCGGAGCTCTTTACCCACCTTCTCAATCAGGTGTTCTTCATCCATTCGCTTCAAGGCATTATAAACCGGGCGCTTGGCCTGGTTCTCCAGAATCCACTCCCGGGCGAAGGTGCCATCCTGAACCTCAGCCAGCATCTCCTCCATTTCTTCCCTGACGGCGTCGTTAATAATCCGCGGCCCCC
>DUEB01000101.1 GCA_011176655.1 Dehalococcoidia bacterium
AGGTAAGAATGTTCACGATAAGCATAGACCCGGTAGCCTTCAGCTTAGGCCCGATAGAGGTCAGGTGGTACGGTATTCTCGTTGCCATTTCGGTAGCCGTGGTTGTCCTGTGGTCGATGCGGCAGATAGACATGAGAAGGCCAAATCTACCTGCCCCGGCAGATATTGCTATCGCCCCGGTCGGTATTGTATCCGGAATCATCGGAGCCAAGTTAGTCCACGTTCTGGAAAGGCTGGACTACTATATCCAGAACCCGCTGGCAATCTTCAGCGGCGGCGGTCTGGCAATCTACGGTGGTGTCCTCGGTGCCACCCTGGGTATCTGGATATACCTCAAGCTCAGCCATCAGGAAAAAGGGTTGAAACACTTCGGCTTCTTTGTCGACCTGGTAGCCCCCGGTATAATTTTAGCTCAGGCGATAGGCAGAGTAGGCTGCACTCTGAACGGGTGCTGCCACGGACGGGCGGCACCGGACGGTTTCCCCTGGACTTTAGTCTACACCAACCCCAACAGTGCGTGTTCCATCCCCGGCGTACCGGTCTACCCCACGCAGCCCGCCGAGATTATATTCGCCCTGGCGGTCTTTTTTGTCCTGCTAAAAATAAGAAAACGGCTTGAGCCCGTCGAGGGCTCGCTATTTATGGTCTACCTTATTATATATTCCGCCTGGCGGATTGGCCTCGGCTACTTCCGCAGTACAGAACTGTTTTTTATCTCCGGACTCCTCAGCCAGGCCCAGATCATCTCTATCGTCGTGTTAGCCGTATGTATCACCCTGCTCGTCCGCATGAGACTCCGCTTTAAGGCCAGCGCACAAAAAACGGGTAGCGGGGAAGACGCTTCTCCCCCGGCTACCCTGCCTGCTGACTAAATACCAGACACCGCTCTAGTCCGTCGGCCTCTTTTCCTCCTCTTTGAGCAGGTCGCTAAAGACATCGGCATGATACAGCTCGTGGTCCCTCAGGCGCAGCAGAAGCCCTTTCAGCTTAGGGTCTTCGGTCTCCTTGGCGGCGCGGTCATACTCCGCAGCCACCTTCTTCTCAATATCAATGTCGGCGCGGAGCATATCGGCGGTCTTGGTTGACCGGTCAACCTCGGTGTGCTCGATTACCGGCTTACCGCTGATATCGACTATCTTTTCCGCCAGCCAGCCCAGGTGCTGCATCTCGTTAATCGCCTGGTCTTCCAGCTCCTTTTTCGCCTCTTCACTGGCCGTCATATACGACTGGAATATATACTGAAGGATAACCGTGTACTCATGCTCGATGCCCCAGTTGAGAGTGCGGATAACCTTGTCGCTGCGACTACCCCGCACGTCCTCAGACCCCTCTCGCTTCGCCTTCTCCACAAAGTGGGCAAAATCACCCTGGTGCGACACTTCGTCGGACAGGATGCGCTCAAGCAGACGCTTCATCTTGGGATCATCTATTATCCTGATATGCTCCCGGTAGAGGTCGATGGCACTCTTCTCCAAAGCCACATCGTTCGCCATCCAGTCGGCCACTGTGGTGCCCTCCATGA
>DUEB01000102.1 GCA_011176655.1 Dehalococcoidia bacterium
CATCTGCTCTTTGGTCTTGGTGCGTGGCTTATGCCCGTCCATAACGACGATGTCGCAGAACTCACAGTCGTAGGGACAACCGCGGCAGTACTGCACGGTAACCTGACTGTATTTATCTATCTTCGCCAGGGAGTAGAGGGGAACCGGGGTCTTGGTGATGTCGGCCCGCTCATCGGTCTGGTAAAAGTGCTTGGGGCATCCCTTCTTCAGGTCCTCCAGGAAAAGCGGCAGGGTAATCTCCGCCTCGTTGCGTATCACGTGGTCTATCTCGTCGAAATTAATCAGTTTATAGCCTGTGGTGAAGAGCGGCCCTCCAGCCACTACCTTGGTGTTGAGCTTTCGGCAGCGCTGGACGACTTCCGTGGTTGATTTCTGTTGCACCACCATGGCGCTGATAAAGACATAATCGGCCCACTTTATATCCTTGTCTTTCAGTTTACCTACGTTCAGGTCAACAAACTTCTTCTCCCAATCGGTAGGCAGCATGGCGGCTACGGTAATCGGGCCCAGGGGAGTATTCAGTGCCTTCTTACGGCTCAGTTTCAGGGCATGTTTAAAGCTCCAGAAGGTATCTGGATACTGTGGATAGACTAAAAGTACTTTCAACTTCGGCTCCTTCGGCTCTTCGATTCAAAGAGCCGACCTATTCTATATGATTTCCTTCTTAGAGTCAAATATATATTACTGTTACCGGAGGTGTAAGATAAACCCTGCCCGGTTTGTTAAAATGGACTGCCCGAACACCTGTGAAGTAACCCGTTAGGGAGATACCAGTTCCTGGCTCTCTTAGCAGGGGGGAGGGGCTGGCTGGCTGAGACTTACGGCTTATCACTGCTTGCCCGGCTTTTGGCTGCCTATCACGGAGACCTCGACATTCTTACCGCAGTAGGGGCAGGTTATGTTGATGACTATCGGCTGGTTCATGACTCGCTCGACAACGGCGCTGACTATTGAGTCGATATTGTCCAGGCGCTGGTCCATCATGTCAAGGCGGCGCTTGATATCTTCGATGTCCAGTTTTGGTCTCTGACTTAGTGTCTCTGGGTTATTCTTTTCCGCCAAAACGGCTGTCCCTCGCTAGTTTTATTTAGCCTAATTATAGGCAACAGACGGTGCGGTGTCAAAGCCTCTGGCGAAATAGCGTTCTTCCCTGGCGGCTGAAATGTTGACAGCAGCGACACAGGGGTTATAATAGGCTTGTCCGGAGTTTGTTGGCTAGTCATAGATAGGTCGTGAGTGAGATATAATTATAACGCTGTGAGCCAGCTTGATGGAGGTGAGTTAAGTGGCAGCAAAGGCTTTTGTTCTCATTGAAACGGCGGTGGGTAAGAATAAGGAGGTGGTGTCTCTGCTAGGTAAGCTGGAGGGGGTGAATTCGGTTGATACTGTGACCGGACCCTATGATATTATTGCCGTGGTTGAAGGGGAAAGTCTTAACGAAATCGGCGACCTGATTACCGGTAAGATTCACCCGATTCCGGGTATCAACCGGACGGTAACCTGCCTGGCAATAAGGGCTGCTTAAATCAGGCTCACCTCTGAGTTTCCGCTTCAGGTAATCAGGCTCCGGTCTATCTGATAGGAAGTATGTGTTTTGAAGGTTGTTATCGCCCCTCAGGGTTTTAAGGGGAACCTCAGCGCGCTTCAGGTATCTCAGGCTATTGACCAGGGGATTAGACGTGCCCTTCCTGATATGGTGACCAGCTTGGTGCCCATGGCCGATGGTGGGGAGGGGACGACCCAGGCCCTGGTTGATGCCCTCGGCGGGAGTCTGGTGCCGGCGGTGGTAACCGGCCCGATGGGGGAGCGTGTGGCGGCCCATTGGGGGTTCTTAAGCGACGGCGTTACCGCCGTAATTGAGATGGCGGCGGCTTCCGGTCTCGGCTTGGTGCCTCCTGAGAAGCGCAACCCCTTGCTGGCAACTACCTACGGCACCGGGGAGCTGATTCGCCATGCCCTGGAAAAGGGCTGCCGGAGGTTTATCATCGGCATTGGGGGCAGTGCCACAAACGACGGCGGCGCCGGTATGGCTCAGGCCCTGGGGGCCAGGCTGCTTGATGCCGGGGGGAAACCAATCGCTTTCGGCGGCGCGGCGCTGGCTGACCTGGCGCGCATCGATATTACTGCCCTGGATCCACGCCTGGCTGACTGCGATATCCTCTTAGCCTGTGATGTGGATAGTCCCCTGTGCGGTCCCCACGGTGCTTCCTGTGTCTATGGGCCGCAGAAGGGGGCGAATCGGGAGATGGTCGCCCGGCTTGATAGTGCCCTGGCTCGCTATGCCGATGTTATTGAGAGAGACCTCG
>DUEB01000103.1 GCA_011176655.1 Dehalococcoidia bacterium
TGGAGGGCACCCGCTCCGAAGAGCCCCCCCAGATTATGGCCAGCTTCATTAAGCAGTTCTATAGCCAGGCGCCCCATATACCCCCGCGATTGCTGCTCCAGCACCCGGTAGCCGACCGGGGCACTATTGAAGAGTGGCTTGAGAGTAAAAGGAGGGCTAAGGTTCGCATTCAGGTGCCGCAGCGGGGGGCCAGAAGACAACTGATGGATACTGCCGCCGAGAACGCCCGCCGCGGCCTGGAACAGCTCAAGATTAAACAACTGGCGGCACCCAGGGTAGTGGCCGCCGCCCTAGAGGAAATACAGCGTGAACTCCATCTGCCCCGGCTGCCGTCCCGCATGGAAGGCTACGACATCTCCAACATCCAGGGGAAGCTGGCGGTGGGCAGCATGGTGGTCTTCGAGGATGGAAAACCGAAACCGGCCCACTACCGGCGCTTTAGAATCAAGACGGTGCCCGGAGCCGATGACTACGCCATGCTCCACGAGGTGCTCAGCCGCCGCTTTAAGCGCCTGAGCGATGCCTCCGACGCCTGGGCCGCCCGGCCTGACCTGGTGCTGATTGACGGCGGCAGGGGCCAGCTCAATGCCGCCATCTCCGCCATGTCTCAAGCCGGCGCTGAATCTATACCTGTCGCCAGCCTGGCTAAAGAGAATGAGACAGTCTTCATCCCCCAACAATCAAAGCCGATTAGCCTGTCCCGCCGCTCACCGGGACTCAAGCTGCTGGAGCGTCTCCGCGACGAAGCCCACCGCTTCGCCCTGGGCTATCACCTGAAAACACGCCGTAAGCAGGCTATCGCTTCGGCCCTGGACAGCGTCCCCGGCATCGGGCCGAGGCGTAAGCGAGCCCTCTTAAGGCGGTTCGGCTCGCTTCGGGGAATCCGTGATGCCTCCGAAGAGGAACTAGCCGCCACCGAAGGCATAACCAGAGACGTCGCCCGGAAGATAAGGCGGTATCTGTAACCAGCCGCCGTAACTAAAAGAAGGAGCAGTATAACCGGAATGCCCGCTAATCTACCGCCACAATACTTTGAGGCCGAGAAGAGGTTCCGCGCCGCCAAGAGCCCGGAAGAGAAGGTTATGGCCCTGGAAGAGATGCTGGCCATCATGCCCAAGCACAAGGGCACCGACCATCTCAAGGCCGACCTGAGGCGGAAGATTGCCCGGCTGACCCAAGAGGCGGAGAAGAAATCGGGAGCCAAGCGAGCCTCGATGCTCATCGAGAAAGAGGGGGCAGCCCAGGTGGTAGTCGTCGGGATGCCCAATGCCGGTAAGTCCCAGCTTGTCGCCAGCATCACCAATGCCGCACCCACCGCAGCCGAATACCCCTTTACCACCCAGAGAGCCACCCCGGGGATGATGGACTTTGAGAACATCAAGATACAGCTCGTCGATACCCCGCCACTAAGCGAGCAACCAGCCGAGTGGTGGCTGCGTAATATCATCATCCGGGCCGACGGCATCGTCATCGTAGTCGACCTAGGTAGCCAGCCGCTGGCTCAGATGGAAACCATCCTGACACAGCTAGCGGAGATGAGAGTCGGCATCGGCAATATTAAGGCAGGCGAGGAAGACGGCCTGATTCTGCACCCGAAGAAAGCGCTAATCATCGGCAACAAGGTAGACCTGGGTAACAGCGAAGGCTATCTCGCCCTGAGAAACAAATACGCAGCCCAGGCACCGGTTAGCGCCGCCTCGGCCAAGCAGGGAAACGGGCTGGAGCCGCTGAGGTATGAAATCTTCAAGATGCTGGACATTATCCGGGTATATACCAAGGCGCCCGGCAAGAAGGCTGAGCTTGACGACCCCATCATCATGGCGAGAGGGAGCACTCTTCAGGATGCCGCCGAAGATGTGCACAAGGACTTCCGCGCCAGGCTGAAGTACGCCCGCATCTGGGGCTCGGGGAAGCACGACGGGGTTATGGCGAAACGAGACCACGTCCTCGAGGACGGTGATATTATAGAGCTTCATATGTGAGAAGCTGATTAAAGTGAACGGGGGAAACACAAATGGCGCCTAATCCAAAAGAATTGTGGAGCGAGATAGAAAGGGGGTTAGAAGCTGCCTCCAAAGTGGACGGCGAGAATATGCAGGCTTTTCTCACCCTCAATGAAACCGCACTCAAGCAAGGAGCCCTGGATACCAAGACAAAATGCATTATTTGTGCTGCTATAGCTTTATCCCATAATTCGGAACACTGTATCGCCGGCCGCGTTCGTGGTGCCCTGGAAGCTGGGGCCAGCCGACAGGAACTAGTAGAGGCGGCAGCACTAAGCCGCTTAATGGCAGGAAGTTTAGTTCTGGGTAACAGCATCGCATTATTCCTGAACTCGGTTAGCGCCTTCGCTCCAGATTACGGCAAATAATGCGGCACCGGCTCTATGCCGCAAAACGCCTCTGACGATATAAAGTGCAGAAAGCCAGGGACTGCTTTCACCCTGGCTCAGGTAAGCACGGCTGTGATATTATAGAGCTTTATATGTGAGAAATAGAAAGTCGAGGGAGGACCAACTTGAAAAAGGTAATGCCACTGGTACTTGCAACAGTCATGACGCTGGGCTTTTCCTGGCTTATTGCTTGTGGCGGAGGAAGTGAAGTGCCATCTCCAGTAGCCGGTCTTACCTGGGATGATATACCGGTGTACGCCGGGGCCAAGCAGATACAGGAGGCAACTTGGTCAATGCCTACCACGGAGGAAGACTGGACAAAGGTCGAATGGCGATATTATGGAATGGACGACGATGTCAATGACGTGAGGATGGTAACCATGTTCTATAAAATGGAAATGCCCAAAAACGGCTGGCAAGAGATAGACCAGATGGAAACGCAGGATATGAGCTGGGGTTACTATACCAAGAATAACGAGAAGGACGGAGCCGTTATCTGGGTCGGCTATGATAACGGAAAGACCGTTTTTGCCCTTATGAGAGCTACTAAATAATTAGAGAAGCCCTGTAGGAACGTTACTACACAGTAAGCCAGAATGTGCAGTGAACCGAGTTATAGCTTAGAATGTAGTATCCTTTCCACAAGGAGGTAAGCCAGATGCCTAAAGCAATCATTATCTATGAGTCCAAGTTTGGTAACACCAAGCGTGCCGGCGAGACCATCATCGAGGGGATGAAAGAGTCTGGGGTAGAAGCCGTCCTCAGCACCCCGAAAGAACTTGATGAAAAACAGCTCGCCGACTTCGATGCCATCGTGGTGGGTTCGCCCACCCACATGGGGGGCGCCACCCGGGGCATCCGGAAGTTTATCGATAAGCTCGGGAAGCTCAATCTGGAGGGAAAGATGGTAGCGTTTTTCGATTGCCATGCCAGTCCGGAACCGGGGAAGGCCGTTGGCAAGATGGAAAAGCAGCTAGGCGAGAAAGCCCCCGGGCTGAAGCTGGTATCCCCCGGCCTGTCACTGAGAGTTGAGGGGATGCGGGGCCCACTCTCAGATGGGGAACTCCCTAAATGCAAGGAGTTCGGGCTGGCAATTGCCAACCAGCTCCAGGGCTGAGGGAAAGCACGACCCCGCTAACCTAAAAATCCCGGCTTATAAAAATGCCACGCCCAGAGCGTGACCTGAAGTCCCACAGACTCGTCCCCTAGGACATCGTCACGTAGATATCATGTTCGTGACTTTCAACAACCGGGTCAAACCTCGGCATGAGCGCTGCCATCTCTGGATTCTCGCCCATCTTGTAGAAATCGTCCAGGGCGGCGAAATTAGCAAACTCCATCTCGTAAACGATGCTATGCTGAATGTCGCCTCTACCACTGAGCTTCATCAAGCGCCGCCAGGGCGGCATCCCCAAGCGCTCCGAAAGAGCGAACATCTCCCGCTCAAGCTCCATGTACTCCGCCATCTCGCCGGGTAAAACCTTCATCATGCACATCATTACTACCTTCATCTTGCCCTCCTTAGCATTGCGGTTAAGGCATCAGCAGCAGCCCACCGTGGGCCTGCTTACAGTGTGCCACGTGGGTAAACGCAACCAGGTAATACACCAAACCTTGAGGAGAGATAGCGTTCACTTGTCATCTGTTTGAAACAACCTGCATTATGTTGCCCGCCCAACAACGCAGCGAAAAGTGCCGTCTATATCTTACCCGCCTCAAAGCGACGCTAGCTTAACTAGGCGCTCGCCCCTCTTACGGCTAATCAGCATAAAGGCTCGCGGCACATCAGCCATCAAGGGCACCAATCTATTTACCTTTTTTAAACCATCCTTCATGATAAGGGGCTACAAATTTAAATTCTGTAACCACTTTCTTAAACTTCCACTCTCCGTTCACCCTTATATACGTTTCGTTATATACGCCCCCTATCCACTCCGCCCTTTCTTTTTTCCTGTTAGTAGCCGGTACCACGAAATACCATATTCCGGTAGCGGTATCTCCCTTTACCTCGATAAAAACATCATAAAAATGATGCAGCATGAAGGAATAAGTATCAAGCGTTACATCTTGGGTAAACCTTAGAATTTCTTCTTTACCCTCGCAATGTCCCCAGGAGCCGAATTCCCATACGGCATCATCGGCCACAAGCTTCATAAATTCTGATGCATTTTTAGTGTCAGCAAAGTATGCAAATTGACCCTTCAGCCGCCTGATGGCTTCAATGTCTTCTAGATTCTTAATCCTTGCTTCTAGCTCTTCAATACCCATGACTAAGTCCCTTCAAATTTATTATTTGTTTATGGAATGCGAACGGTGAGACCTCCATCGGCGACTATTGTCTGACCCGTAATCCAGAATGAGTCATCCGATACCAGAAATAAGACAATGCGTGCTATCTCCTCGGGTTTGCCCAGTCTACCGAGAGCTGTCATATCCGAAAAATGCCGAATTTGCTCGTCGGGCCATTGGTCCAGCACCATCTGCGTTGAGATTGGCCCTGGGGCAACGCAGTTAACTCGAATATTATGGACGGCATTCTCAAGTGCAGCCACCATTGATATGGAAACTACGCCTCCTTTAGAAGCGCAGTACGAAGGTATAGTCGGCAAGGCTCTAACACCAGATATGGAAGCGAAATTAACAATAGCGCCACCACCGGATTTAATCATTGCCGGAATAGCATACTTCATGCCCAGCCAGACACCTTTAAGGTTGATGGCAATAGTTTTATCAAAGGTCTCTTCCGACAGTTCTACCGTGGAGCCTTCCGCCGGCGCAATAGCGGCACCGTTGACCATAATATTCAGCTTGCCATAGGTCTTAACTACCGCATCAACCATCTTCTTAACATCCGCTGACTTGGCGACATCGGTCTTGATAAAAATAGCCTCGCCACCAGCCTCCTTAACCAGCTTCACCGTCTCCTCTCCCTTTTCCGGAATTATATCAACGACAGCGACCTTGGCCCCTTCTTTAGCGAAGAGAATTGCTTCTACTCGCCCCATTCCAGAACCCGACCCGGTAATAACTGCTACTTTACCATCCAACCTGCCCATTAGCGTACCTCCTTAGTATCTTGGCGAAACGCCTCTTAAATCAAGCCATAAAGCTTGAACCCAGCGCCATTCCCATCTACATATACCTGTGATTTGCTACCTTATCGCTTACTCGTATACATGGATGTATTATTGGTGACCGGAGCGATTGGGGTCAGGATTCTTCTTTGTGAGTTGAAGTGAAGGACGTCGGCTCCCATAGCTTCGTCGCCACCCCAAAA
>DUEB01000104.1 GCA_011176655.1 Dehalococcoidia bacterium
TCACCATCGGCGCTGGCTTTGGCTTTTTCACCTCTCCCAACACCAATGCCATCATGAGCTCTGTCCGGCAGAGGCTCTACGGAGTGGCTTCAGCGACCCTGGCTACCATGCGGCAGGTCGGTATGATGTTCAGTGTCGGCATCGCCATGCTGCTCCTGGCTCTCTACATCGGGAGGGTTGAAATTACCCCCCAGTACCACCCACTGTTTCTGCAGAGCACCAGAACCGCCTTTATCATCTTTACTATCCTCTGTTCCGTCGGCATCTTCGCCTCGCTGGCAAGGGGCAACACCCGGCGAAACCACCCGCCGGGATAGCGGGCGGTAGCCAGATTTTACACCTGTTCTACGGTTACGCTATACTTAAAATATAAATGCTAGCCCTGGTGAGGCCGGTGACGAGTTTCAGCGAGCTCATAAAGAAGTCTCAGCAGTACCTTCCTGCCGACAAGGTGGCTGTCATTGAACGTGCCCATGATTTTGCCCGCAAGGCGCACGAGGGGCAGTTCCGTGAATCAGGGGAACCCTATGTGGAGCACCCACTGCAGACTGCCCTGATTCTGGCCGAGCTTCAGCTCGATGCCAACTCAATAGTCGCTGCCCTGCTGCATGACATCCCCGAAAATTGCGGTGTCCCCATTGCCGAGATTCAGGCTGCCTTCGGCGATGAAGTCGCCAAGCTGGTCGACGGCACCACCAAGCTGGGCCGGCTTTCCCTGTCCGAAGAAGCCATGGCGACCACGGAAACTCAGATGGAAAACCTGAGAAAGATGCTGGTGGCTATGGCTGAAGACCTCCGCGTGGTCTTTATCAAGCTGGCTGACAGGCTGCATAACATGCGCACCCTGCAGGCGCTCTCGCCGGAGAAACAGCACCGCATCGCTCAGGAGACGCTGGAGATATACGCGCCGCTGTCTCACCGCCTGGGGATATGGGAGCTGAAGTGGCAGCTGGAGGACCTCTCCTTCCGCTACCTGGAGCCGGAGAAGTATAAGAAGGTGGCCCGGCTGATTGCGGCTCGTCGCGGCCAGCGGGAGCGGTTGATTAGCCGGGTCCTCGGGACGTTGGAGACGGAATTTGACAAGGTGGGGTTGAAAGCCGAGATATCGGGTCGTCCCAAGCACATCTACAGCATCTATCAGAAGATGGAGAAGTACTCCGCTCTGGGGAAGAACTTTGACGACATCCACGACCTGCTCGCCCTCCGCGTCCTGGTGGCCACAGTGCCTGATTGTTATAGCGCCGTCGGTGTTATCCATAGCCTGTGGCGCCCCCTGCCCGGTGAGTTTGATGACTATATTGCTAATCCCAAGCCGAACGGCTACCAGTCCCTGCATATCATAGTCATGTATGGGGTGACCCCCCTGGAAATGCAGATTCGCACCCATGAGATGCATCATACCGCCGAGTACGGGGTGGCCGCTCACTGGCGCTACAAGGAGGGTGACCAAAAGGACATACAGTTTGAGGAGCGGATTAGCTGGCTAAGGCAGCTAATTGAGTGGCACCGGGAGCTTGCCGGGACGGAGGAGTTCCTGGAATCGGTCAAGACTGATATCTTTATCGACCAGGTCTTCGTTTATACCCCGAAGGGTGAAATTAAGGATTTGCCTAAGGGCGCCACGCCTCTGGACTTTGCCTACCGGATTCATACCGAGCTCGGGCACCGCTGTATCGGCGCCAAGGTGAACGGCAGTCTGGTATCGCTGAGCTATCAACTGAAAAACGGTGACATCGTCGAGATTATGTCCTCCAAAATGGATAAGGCGCCGAGCCGGGACTGGTTGAACCCGCAGCTGGGCTATGTCAGGACCTCTCACGCCCGGGAGAAGATACGGCAGTGGTTTCGGAAACAGGAGCGGGCGGAGAATATTGAGCACGGCCGGGGAATCCTGGATAAAGAGATGCGGCGTCTGGGCATCAGGCTTACCGAGCGGGAGGAGCTGGCTAAACTGCTTAATTACGAAAGTGTGGATGACTTTCTGGCGGCTATCGGCTACGGCGGCGTCTCCACGCACCAGATTGCGGCCAAGCTGACTGTCCAGCCGGAGACCCCCAGGGTGGTATCCGGGGTCGCCCTGCCCCAGCAGGCGGTATCGTCAATCAAGGTGCTCGGTGTCGGTGATATGCTTGCCCATCTGTCTCAGTGCTGTCGTCCGGTGCCGGGCGATGATATCATCGGCTATGTCACCCGCAGCCGCGGGGTGTCAATCCACCGCCGGGATTGTTATAATATAGTCAATGAGGATGAAAAGGAGCGGCTCGTCCCGGTGGAGTGGGGGGAGAGTGACGCGCTGTACCCGGTCAACATCCATGTTGAGTCCTGGGACAGAGTAGGGCTCATGCGTGATATCACCACGATTGTGGCTGAGGAGAAGCTCAATATCACGGCGGCGAGTTCTGTCAGCCACGACGACCATACCGTCAGCGAGTACTTCACCCTGGGCACCAGGGACTTAGCTCAGCTGAGTCGCCTCCTGGGGAAGATTGAGGGGGTGCGTGGGGTGTTAAGCGTTGCCCGGGTGGGCAATGAGGCGACTACAAAAACTAAGCCACTAACCTGAAGCCAGGCTAGTTAAAGTGAGTTCTAATAACCGGGAGGTGGGTATTGCCACAAACCAAATCAGCTAAGAAGGAAATGCGTGCTTCAAGAAGAAGGCAGCAGGAAAACAAGTCAGTGAGAAGCCTGTGTAAGACCCGGATAACCAAGGCGGAGAAGCTTATCTTCTCCGGTGAGCTTGAGTCGGGTCGTGAGGCGGTATCGGCGGCGCTTAGTTCCTTAGACCGGGCGGTGGAAAAGGGGGTTATCCATGCCAATAACGCCGCCCGCCGCAAGTCACGATTGATGAAGAAGCTCAATCTGGCACAGACCCAGGCTTCTGAGGCTACTTAGGAAAGGGCCGTCGCCCTCCGCGTCAAACCCGAAAGATACCGTTGTCGGGAAACCCAAATTCGGGTATTGACAAGGGGCTTCATTCAATGTTAGTATCGGGCTGGTAGAACATATGTTCGCCCCATTACGGGCTATTGTGGGTAGAGATGAAGCTACTTTCGCCCAAGCAACAGCAGATAATCAGGTTCATTCGCGGCTTCTGTCAGGATTTTGGCTATCCGCCTTCTATTAGGGATATCATGAAGGGCTGCCGCCTCAGCTCAACCTCAGTGGTTACCTATAATTTGAATATCCTGGAGCGTGCCAGATATATCCGGCGTCATAGTGAAGTGGCCCGGGGCATCGAACTACTGAACCAGTCGGCACTGCCGGGGAGCTGCATCCAGGTGCCGGTTATTGGCCAGATAGCGGCTGGTGAGCCAATACCGGTGCCGACTGTGGACACCTGGGATGTTACTGCCGCTGCGGACACCCTGGAGGTGACCCGGGACTTGACCCGGGGCCGGCAGGGAGTCTACGCTCTCAGGGTTAAGGGCTGGTCGATGGTCGATGCCCTGGTTAACGATGGTGACATCGTCCTCATGGAGTACGTTACTGCCGTGGACAACGGCGAGGTGGCTGCCATCTGGCTCAAGTCGGAGAGAGAGGCGACCCTGAAGAGGTTCTACGCCGAGAAGGGTCATATCCGTCTGCAGCCAGCTAACAGTCACATGCAGCCAATATACGCTGAGCCCGACAACGTTGATGTTCAGGGAAGGGTTATCGCTGTTATCAGGCAGCTAGCCTAGTCGAGGGCTTGATTTGCTTTTTTATTACCCGTAGTTATAAACTATTAGCGGAGTGGTGTGCCTAGCCAATAAGCGTAAGATAGAATTATGATTCTAGCGCAGTTTCAGAGTGTCGGCCGCGATTTGTGTGCTCAAGGGCTCATTTCGTATGCGGGAAATCTGAGCATCAGACTGGGAGACCGCCTCATTATTACCCGCCGCGGCAGCAATCTCAGTTGCCTGGAGGAAAACGACCTCGTAGAGACTGGAATAGACAAGAACGACCGCTGTACCCCGCTGGCTTCGGTTGAATTGCCCGTCCATCGGGCTATCTATCAGGAAACCTCGGCGCTGGCCGTTGTCCATGCCCACCCCCCGCACGCAGTTACCCTGTCGCTGATTGAGACTGAGCTTGTGCCACCCTGCGGTGAAGGTTCGCCCCAGATGGAGAGGGTTCCGGTGCTCGGCTGGAATATGGGGGTTAAACCAGGGGGGCTGGCGGACATAATTGCTCAGGCGCTGAAGGAATCCCGGATTGTCATGGTTCGGGGGCACGGTAGCTTCGCCATCGGCCAGCTGTTTCAGGAAGCCCTTAACTACACGACCATGCTGGAAGAAAGCAGTAAGGTAAGCTGCCTTCTGAAATCAATAAATGCCGGCGTTCCCAGAAAGTAGCCTCTTTCCCCTTTTAGCTATCCCACCCCGCTCTCAGAGAACTGTTACAGAGGGCAGGTCCCTCTCCTCTCTACCGGGCGAGCTGCAAGCTAGACTGAGGCCGGGAACCGGTTACTTATTCCCGATAACGATAGCCCCGCAGGTTGTCACCGGACAGTTGGTCTATTTATTATAGACCGGTGTGCACCACTCAAGGTACTCGGGCTTCTTACCCTGTATTACATCAAAATAGAGTTCCTGTAATTTCTTGGTTACATCACCGATTTTGCCATCGCCTATCTTACGGCGGTCTATCTCAGCTACCGGTGTTATATTAGCGGCGGTGCCGGTTAGAAAGCACTCACTGGCTGCAAAAA
>DUEB01000105.1 GCA_011176655.1 Dehalococcoidia bacterium
AGAGCACCAGCGATACCTCATCAGCCCACTGGTTCAGGCGCCTGATAACGCCCATAATCTGCTCCCGCTCTAGCTCAACCCCGGACTCAGCCAGCAATATCTCCTGATAACGGAGGTGAGACTCCTCCTCCTCCGACTCTCCCCATCGGAAAGGGTTACCCTCGGCAAGCCTCGCCTCGGCAAGCGAAATGCCTCTCATTAACTTATTCACGTCCAACTCAGCGCCAAACTCGCGGTATGTCATACGATATATCTCGTGTCTTTCCGGTTCGGGATGAACCAGGGTATTCAGCCAGTCGAAGAACACTGCCTTAATCATCCTCTATGCCCAGCCCTCTGAGATAATTAACCGCATCCTGCAGGGTTACTATCTTAGCCAGGTCCTCATCCGGTATCTCAACCTGGCGAGACGGGCTGCTGAACTCCTCTTCAAGGGACATCGCCAGCTCAATCAGCTCGATAGAATCGGCATTCAGATCACGAACCAGGTCGGCAGTGGGCACCACCTGGTCTTCATCCACCCCCAGCCGCTCCATAACCACCCTTTTCAGCCGCTCAAAAATGGTAGGCACCTTGCTCCTCCTCCCTGAAGACCGTCATAACGCTAACCCGGATGCCACCTGGCTCAAGAGTCATTCGCCGGCGGCAAGGAGACCGCTAACCGAGCCCAAGACCCCGTTAACGAACCTCGGTGAATTATCACCGCCGAACCTCTTAGCCAGTTCCACCGCCTCGTTTATGGCCACCTTGACCGGCACCTGCTTACTAAACAGAATCTCAAATATCGCCAGCCTCAGTATATTCCGGTCAACGGTGTTTATCTGTGCTACCGGCCAGGCAGGAGCAAAACGCCGAATACTCTCGTCGATGTCGGCTCTATTGCCGATAACGCCGCTGACCAGCTCACGAGCGAAGGCGATGCCCTCCTCAGACAACTTTTCGCCGGTCAGCAGATGTTCCAGAGCCACCTCCGCCTCATGTCCCACGGAGTCAACCTCGTAGAGCACCTGGAAAGCCAATATCCTAGCTTTGCGCCGTTCCCCAGTCATAACCAGTCTCTTCACTCTACATACGTCCCGGTGAAGCAGCCGTTACCTCTGCGCACCGCCATAACCCTTGATAGCCGGGACATCCCCGATATTCACCGTCCGGACATCACTGTTTATCCTTTTGATTAAACCGCTAAGCACCTCACCGGGGCCTATCTCAATGAAGGCAGCCACACCACTAGCCACCATGTATTCAACGGAACGCTGCCACTGGACACCCTGACACAACTGCCGCAGAAGCTCCGCCTTTACCTCGGCGGCGCTGGTCATCGGCTCTGCGGTGGTGTTAGCCACGATGGGAACGACGGGGTCAGCAAAGGGGATGGACTCCAGAATCCGGGATATGCCATCTACCGCCGACTGCATCAGCGGGGTATGAAAGGCGGCGCTTACCGAGAGGGGAACGGTGCGCTTGGCCCCCCTGGCTCTGGCCAGCTCGGAAGCCTTAGCCAGATTTTCCTGCGTGCCACTGATTACCAGTTGATGGGGGCAGTTAACGTTAGCCAGCCAGGTACCGGTCTCGTGACACACTTCGACAAGTGATGCCTCATCGAACCCGATTACGGCTACCATGCCGCCGGGCCGGGCTAAGCCCGCTTCGTGCATCAGGCGTCCCCGCTCTCGAGCCAGGTAGACCACGGTGGCAAAATCGACCACCCCGGCTACCGCCAGTGCCGTGTACTCACCGAGGCTGTGACCGGCCACGAATGCCGGCGGCGGTAAGGCGCTACCATTAACCTCACGAACCGCCTCAAGGCAAGCAAGACTGGTGGCTACCAGCGCCGGCTGGGCATTGATGGTCTGACGCAGCTCGGTCTCCGGACCCTCAAAGCAGAGTCGCGAGAGAGAAAACCCCAGAGCCTCATCGGCCCGGGTAAAGACTGCTCTAGCCGCCGGGAAACTACTATAAAGGTCACACCCCATGCCCACTTTTTGAGCACCCTGTCCCGGAAAGACATAGGCTACCTTCATAGGCTTAGATTCTAACTAACCCCCCGTAGTATCTTTAGCCAGCCGACTGATTATTGCTTCAGCACTGGCTACCATATCATCAATAATAGCCTTGACCGGCCTGATATCTTTTATCATACCGCAAATCTGACCGGCCAGGAGGGTACCCCACTCCAGGTCGCCCTCAATCAAGCCCAGACGCACCTTGCCGACGCCAAACTCCATAATCTCTTCCATGGAGATGTCCTCTTTCTCCTTCTCAATAAACGCCCGCGTCAGCTTGTTTTCCAGGCAGCGCATCGGGTAGCCGGTGCTCTGCCCGGTAATGATGGTGGCGCGGTCGCTAGCCTCCACCATCGCCTGCTTATAGGCGGGGTGCGCGATGCACTCATCAGTGCACACAAAGCGCGTGCCCATCTGAACGCCCTGAGCGCCGAGAGCCAGCGCCGCCACCAGACCCCGCCCGTCGGCAAAACCGCCCGCCGCCACCACCGGCACCTTAACGCAGTCCACCACCTGAGGCACCAGAGCCATAGTCGTTATCTGGCCTATCTCTCCCCCCGACTCCATACCCTCAGCCACAAAGGCATCGACCCCGGCCCGTTCCAGGCGCCGGGCAAGGGCAATACTGGCTACCACCGGCATCACCTTTATCCCGGCCTCCTTGAATCCGGGAACTAAAGGCCCGGGATTACCCGCCCCGGTAGTCACCACGGCCACCTTCTCCTCCAGAACCACCTCTATCACCTGTTTGGCGAAGGGAGATATGAGCAGGATATTCACCCCAAAGGGCTTGTCCGTCATCTCCCGGGTCCGGTGTATCTGCTCCCGCACCCAATCCGGCTCGCTGGCGCCAGCCCCGATAATCCCCAGCCCACCAGCGTTAGACACTGCGGACACCAGCTCTGCCGTGGCCACGTGAGCCATCCCTCCCTGAATGATGGGATACTTGATACCGAAAAGGTCACAAATAGCCGTTCTCAGCATAGAATAGCTCCCCCTTAACTAGTTTTCTTCTTCGGGCGCTCAATCTCGATGACCTGCCGACCATCATAGGTGCCACAGGTAGGACAAACATGGTGCGGCAATTTGGGGCTGTGGCACTGGGGACAGGACTCAAGCTGAGGCGAACTCGCCAGCCCGATATGGCTGCGTCGCTTTCCCTGACGCGCCTTGGCATACTTCCGTTTGGGTAAAGCTCCCATATAACTATTCCTCTCCTTCGGTTAACTAACCGTTATTAGTCGAAAGCAGCTTCCTGAGCCCTGATAATCGCGGGTCGAGGCCCCGAGGCGGACATTCACAGGCCCCCTGATTAAGGTTACGCCCACAGGTAGGACACAACCCGGCACATACCTCACGACACAGCGGCTTCATCGGGATAGCCAGCAGGGCATACTGGCGCACCGCCTCGGTCAGGTCAAGAACATGGCTCTCATCAACCACAAAACACCCCGGCTCGTCGGGCAGGGGCAACGACCGGCCGCTGACTACATCTACTGCCGGGAAATACTCCTCTTCAAAATCGAGTGTCAGAGGGCAGCCAAACAAGCTCAAGCAGCGGCTACAGGTAACCTCGACCTCCGTATTGAGTCTGGCTTTAAGCAGGATACCCCGGTCGGTGCGTGTTAACCACACCTCACCCTGAACCAGGCTGTCACCGCCAGAAATATTAATGGTATCGCTTATCCGGTAGCTCCGCTTTGAACCCAGGGATG
>DUEB01000106.1 GCA_011176655.1 Dehalococcoidia bacterium
CCGAGGTGCGCAGCAAGGCGATTGAGGGCTTATGGGAAAACGAAGAGCCGTCGCTTATTAATACCCTGCTCAATCTTTTTGAGCACGATAGCTCGGAGGCGGTGCAGGCCGCCGCCGCCAGCGCGCTGGGCAGATTCGTCATGCTTGCCGAGCACCAAAAACTACGCCGCAGCTACCGGGCAAAGATATATCAGACGCTACTGGCCACCATAAAAGATAACAGCCAGTCACTGGAAGTGAAACGCCGGGCCCTGGAGGCAATCGCCCCCATGGACTCCCCCGAGGTGGCTAGGGCAATCAGCGAAGCCTACCACCACGGCCACCCTAAACTTAAGGTAAGCTCAATCTACGCCATGGGCAAGAACTGTAACCCTGCCTGGCTACCCCTGCTGCTCAAGGAACTAGCCAGCGCCGAGGCGGAGATACGCTATGAAGCCGCCGCGGCCTGCGGTGAAATCGGCGAGGAGGAAGCCGCACCCCACCTCATCGAGCTGGTAGACGACAAGGATATCGAAGTACAGCTGGCAGCTATCCGGGCACTGAGCAAAATAGGCGGCACCGAAGCCAAGAACTGCCTGGAGCAGTGCCTGGACGACGACAACGAGACCATCGAGCAGGCTGCGGAACAGGCTCTCTATGAATTGAACGAAGGCGAAGAGCCACTTTCGTTCTCACTCTGAAACCTCGAGATTTGCATGATTACCAGCAAAAAGATTAGGCTGCGTAAGAAAAGTTTAGCCGATGCCGTAGACAACTACGCCTGGCTGACCGACCTTGAGCTTACTCAGCTTGATGCCGCCCCCCTCCTGAACGCCACCTTCGCCCAGTATCTGTCCGTTTATCGTGAGGAACTGAGCTATCCCTCCTCCAAAAGGTGCACCTTCGCCGTAGACACCGCCGAGGGTAAACACGTGGGCAACTGCTCGTACTACGACATCAACGAAAAGAAAAAGGAAGTCCAATTGGGCATCATGATCGGCAACCGCAACTACTGGGATAAGGGCTACGGCACCGAGACGGTAACCACCCTGCTCAGCCACATCTTCCAGGAGACAGACCTGAACCGCGTCTACCTCAAGACCCTGGTCTCCAACATCCGGGCGCAGAGGTGCTTTCAGAAATGCGGCTTCGCCTTCTGCGGACACCTGGATAGGGACGGCTACCACTTCGTGCTTATGGAGATACACCGCAAACAGTGGGTGGAACAGTAGCTAAAGGCAACACCACACAACCATAGCTGCCGAAGGGAAAACTGATGACAGACAGCCAACCGCTAGCCTGGCTGGGTAACAAGCTCAGGCTCCTTGACCAGACCAGGCTCCCCCGGAAAGAGGTCTACCTGGAGCTCACCAGCTACCAGGAGGTAGCCCAGGCCATCAGGGAGATGAAAATCCGGGGGGCACCGGCCATCGGGGTGGCCGCCGCCTACGGCGTGGCCCTCGGTGCTTTACAGATTAAGACCAGTTCCAAAGACGAGTTCATGACCAGGCTCAAGGACATCCTGCAAACCATAGAGGCCACCCGACCCACCGCCCGAAACCTCTTCATGGCGACCAGCCGGATGCAAAAGGCCGCTGAAGCCGCCGGAACTGTTGCGGAGATAAAAGAAGCACTGGTCAGGGAAGCTGCCAGCATACATTCTGAAGAGGCGAGCGCCACCAGAAGTCTCGCCCGGTTCGGCGCCGGGCTAATCGAGGACGGCTTTAGCATCCTGACCCACTGTAACACCGGCTCTCTAGCCACCACCGGCTACGGCACGGCCCTCGGCGTGATTAAGTACGCCCACGAGCAGGGTAAGAAGCTAAGGGTCTTCGCCACCGAGACCCGCCCCCGCCTCCAGGGAGCCCACCTCACCGCCTGGGAGCTCAAGCAGGCTAAGATTCCCTTTACCCTCATCACCGACTCGATGGCGGGGCACTTCATGAGCCGGGGGGAGATTAGCTGTGTCATCGTAGGTGCTGACCGCATCGCCGCTAACGGCGATACCGCCAACAAGATTGGCACCTACACCTTAGCGGTGCTGGCTATGGAGCACGGCATCCCCTTTTACGTCGCCGCCCCCACCACCACCATTGACCCACTGGTAGCCTCCGGCGACGAAATCCCGATTGAGGAGCGGAGCCCGGAGGAGATAACACATATTCAGGGGGTAAGCATTGCCCCCGAAGGGATTAAGGCGGCTAACCCCGCCTTTGACGTTACCCCCCACCTCTACATCACCGCCATCATCACGGAAAAGGGGATAGTGAAAGAGCCGTATGTGGAGAGGCTGGGGGGGATTATAGATGTATAAGAAGTATCCTGGTCTGGTGACGCCTAACGATAATATGACCATCTGGCGCTACATGGATTTTACCAAGTTCGTCAGTCTGCTGGATAAACAAGCGCTCTTCTTCTGCCGGGCAGATAAACTGGGCGACCCATTTGAGGGTTCATATCCAAAAATAAATGTATCACGTAGAGCAGAAATCTTTAGAGACATAATGCCCCCTGAAGACCTTAGTAAAGTGTACAAACAAACGAGAGAATTCACGGCGGTCAACTGCTGGCACATGAACCGCTACGAATCAGCCGCGATGTGGAAGCTGTATCTCAAAAGCAACGAGGGCATCGCCATCCGCTCCACCTTCCGGCGCCTGAGGGACAGCCTCCAAGACAAAGAGCATGACACCTACATCGGCAAGGTGCAGTATATTGACTACGATAAGGACAAAATACCGGACGACAGTATTTCTCCTTTCGTGTACAAGAGGAAAAGCTTCGAGCATGAGGTAGAGTTGAGAGCGATAATACAAGTCTTCATTAAAGGTATTTCTCTTGCAGATAATGAGCGTCCCTTTGAGGACGGGCTGTACGTGCCCGTAGCGCTGGACTTGCTCATCAACCAGATATACCTCGCACCCACCAGCCCCAGATGGCTACGCGAACTAATGGAATCGGTGACTGCAAAATACGGACTTAAGAAGAAAGTTTATCAATCAATATTGGATGAAAAGCCAATATATTAATGAGGAGGTCTAAATGCCGCAGGCGAAAATCGGGGTGATTGGGGGGAGTGCCCTTTACAGTATCGAAGGGCTCACCGATATTGAAAAGCTTGGTATTGATACCCCTTTCGGCAAGCCGAGCGACTACATCACCGCGGGCAAGCTGGGCGGGGTGGGGGTTGCCTTTCTCCCCCGGCACGGCAAGGGGCACCGTCTCTCCCCCACTGAGGTCCCCTACCAGGCTAACATCTACGCCCTGAAGTCGCTGGGGGTGGAGCATATCATCTCGGTGACCGCCGTGGGCAGCCTCAGGGAAGAAATGAAGCCCGGCGACCTGGTTATCCCCGACCAGCTCATTGACCGCACCAGGAATAGACCGGGCTCCTTCTTTGACGGGGGCATTGTGGCCCATGTCATCTTCGCCGAGCCCTTCTGCCCCGTGCTCAGTCAGACCCTTTTTGAGACCGCCAGGGAAGTAGACACCGCCGTCCATCAGGGCGGCACCTATGTGGCGATGGAGGGGCCGGCCTTTTCCACACGGGCGGAATCAAACCTCTACCGCTCCTGGGGAGCCAGCCTTATCGGGATGACGGCACTGCCCGAAGCCAAGCTGGCACGGGAGGCGGAAATATGCTACGCTACTATCGCCGGGGTTACCGACTACGACTGCTGGCAGGAATCCTGCGCCCCGATTCCCATCGATGTCATCCTGGAGACCCAGCGAAGCCAGACCCGGAAGATAGGGGAAATCATCAGTCTGGCGGTCGGACGAATACCGGACACACGCCGGTGCCAGTGCGCTGCTGCCCTCAAGACCGCCATCGTCACCGACCCCAAGCTGATACCCGCCGCACAGAAGAAGAAACTAAAGCTAATCATCGGTAAATATATAAACTAAGGAGAGAGCCAGTAGCATGCCCAAGATAGAATTTGGCTGCCTAGCGACCATTATCGGCAGTATGCCTCATACCGACCCCGAGCTAACCTGCTCCCGGATTACTAAGTATCTTAAGGACATCCCCGGCTGGCCCCAGCTACCGAAACGTTCCTTCCTGGAGAACATGAACGTCCAGTACAGCGAGGGCTTTCCCGGGCTGGTAGTGGACACCGAAGAGAAAAGAATCTTTGC
>DUEB01000107.1 GCA_011176655.1 Dehalococcoidia bacterium
GGGGTGAGCATGGCGGCGAATAAGGTGAAGGGGATAATGGCCGCCTTATGCTGCGATGCCTTCATGGCGCGCCGGGCCCGGCAGCATAATGATGCCAATGTCCTCTGTCTGGGAACGGAGCTGGGGCCAGAGCTGACCAGTGACATTGTTAGCGCCTACCTCACCACCGATTTTGAGGGCGGCCGTCACCTGCGCCGGGTAGACAAGATAAGGGCCCTCGAGGGCTGATTATCCGGGGGGGGCTGGTTTGACAACAGGCAGGGGCTATGTTATCTTTTGTCAAAAAGCTGACGTGTAAAATTCGGGATTTACTGCGCAGCGTCAGATGTGCGTAACCTAAGTGTGAGGAGTTGTGATTTAGGCATGAAAAGCGATATGGCTAAAAAGGGCCTGGAGCGGGCTCCGCACCGCTCCTTGATTTACGCTCTGGGCTATACCAGTAGCGAGATGGAGAAGCCGTTTATCGGCGTTATCAATAGCTTCAGTGAGGTTGTGCCGGGGCATAAACATCTGCGGGAGATTGCCCAGGCGGTTAAGTACGGGGTGTACGCTGGTGGCGGTGTTCCCTTTGAGGTTAACACCATTGCCGTGTGTGATGGTATTGCCATGAACCACCCGGGCATGAAATACAGCCTGCCCAGTCGGGAGTTGATTGCCGACTCGGTAGAGATAGTAGCTGAGGCTCATGCCTTTGACGGTCTGGTGTTTATCACTAACTGTGACAAGATAATCCCGGGGATGCTTATGGCGGCGGTAAGGTTGAACGTGCCGGCTATCTTCATCAGTGGCGGCCCGATGTTAGCCGGCCGGATGGGCACTGATGCTGGTGTCAAGCATGTGGACCTCAGCTCGGTTTTTGAGGCTGTGGGCAGAGTGGCCGCAGGGAAGATGAGCCAGGAAGAACTGGCGCGTTTGGAGGCACTGGCGTGCCCGGGCTGCGGGAGTTGTTCCGGGATGTTCACTGCCAATACCATGAACTGCGCCACCGAGGCGATGGGCATGGGACTGGTGGGTAACGGCACCATCCCGGCGGTGGATGCCCGGCGGGTGCAGTTAGCCAAAATGGCGGGACAGCGGGTTATGGAGCTGCTGGCTAAAGATGTCCGACCGCGTGACATTGTCACCAGGGCTTCCATTCAAAATGCCCTGAGTGTTGATATGGCCTTAGGGGGTAGCACCAATTCGATTTTGCACCTTATGGCTATCGCCCACGAGGCGGGCGTTGATTTCCCCCTGTCTCTGGTAAATGAGATAAGCGAGCGTACCCCGCACCTGTCCCGGCTGCGGCCCGCTGGCGACTATCACGTGGAGGACCTGGACCTGGCCGGGGGCATCCCGGCGGTGATGAAGGAGCTTGGAGGGCTGCTTAGTCTGGAGGCGGCCACGGTGTCCGGTAAGTCAGTGGCGGAGATTATTGCCGGTGTCGGGTTCGTTAACCGGGAGGTGATTCGTGCCGCCAAAGATGCCCATTCCGCCAAGGGGGGTATTTGTATCCTCTTTGGCAATCTGGCACCGGAGGGCGCGGTGGTCAAGCGGTCTGCCGTGGACCCGGAGATGATGGTTCACCGGGGGCCGGCCCGGGTCTTTGACTCCGAGGAGGCGGCCACCACGGCTATCATGGATGGTGATATAGCCTCGGGCGAGGTTCTGGTTATTCGCTACGAGGGGCCCAGAGGGGGGCCGGGGATGAGAGAAATGCTCACGCCCACCTCCATTTTGAGCGGTATGGGTATGGATAAAGAGGTGGCTCTGATAACCGACGGGCGCTTTTCCGGGGCCACTCGTGGGGCGGCTGTTGGTCATGTCTCCCCCGAGGCCGCCAGCCGGGGGCCCATTGCTGCCCTGAGGGACGGAGACATGATTAAGATTGATATCCCCGGCTATAAGCTTGATGTTGAGCTTGACGATGGCGAGATAGCCCGGCGTTTGGCGGCTCTGGCAAAATTTGAGCCTAAGGTAAAAAGCGGCTATCTCCGACGCTACGCTGAAAGTGTAGGCTCCGCGAGCGGCGGTGCAGTGTTTAGCGAGGGGGGAGATTAATAATGAAAATGACCGGTGCCCAGATTGTATGGGAGAGTCTCCTTAAGGAGGGGGTCGAGGTTGTCTTTGGTTTCCCGGGAGGGGCTATCATCCCGCTGTACGACACCCTCCCCGAGTATCCCCAGCTGCGCCACGTCCTGGTGCGGCACGAGCAGGGGGCGGCCCATGCCGCCGACGGCTATGCCCGGGCCACGGGCAGGGTGGGGGTGTGCATGGCTACCTCCGGGCCGGGAGCCACCAACCTGGTGACCGGGATTACCAATGCCTTTCTTGACTCGGTGCCCATGGTAGCCATAACTGCCCAGGTAGCCCGGCCGTTAATTGGCACCGATGCCTTTCAGGAGGTAGATACCACCGGCATTACCCTGCCCATCACCAAGCATAACTACCTGGTGCTGGATGTCGCTTCGCTGGCCCGGGTGCTCAAGGAGTCCTTTCATCTGGCGCGCACGGGACGTCCGGGGCCGGTGCTGATTGACATCCCCAAGGACGTGCTTTCCGAGCCGGTGGAGTATTGTTACCCGGAGGAGGTGAACCTGCCGGGCTATAAGCCGGTGCTTGAGGGGCATGCGGCGCAGGTAAAGCGGGCGGCGAAGCTGATTAATGAAGCGGAGCGGCCGCTAGTATTAGCGGGCCGTGGGGTAGCCATAGCCGGGGCGTACCGGGAGCTCAGGGAGCTGGCTGAGGCGGGCCAGATACCGGTGGTGACGACGCTGTTGGGGATAGGGAGCTTTCCGGAGAGTCACGA
>DUEB01000108.1 GCA_011176655.1 Dehalococcoidia bacterium
CTGCGGAGAGACCAGTATGACCAGTGTCGTCAGCCTCTCATCCAACCGCTCGGTGGCAGCTTCCACCTGCTGGGTATCGCCCTTAGACGCCAGGTAGATTAACTCAGACACCCTTCTGTCAGCCTGCTTGGCACACAGCTGTGCCTTACCTACCGGGGAGGAAGTCAGTGCCATCTGCACCCGCTCTGTAGCTAACTTCACCGAGTAGAGGGGGCTATCCGGCATGCTATCGCCGGCTGCGAGCACGGTGCCTCCCCCGGAAACCAGAAGAATACCGATTACCATCAAGGCCACCACCCACCCCCGCCTCAGGACGAACCGGGGCTGCTTCTTCCGGCTCATCTCGTCATGGAGCGCCGAGCGGAACTCATACCTGGCCCTGGCCCTGAACTCGGCACGGGGCGCAATAGCCGATGCCTCTCTGGTAGCCTGGGCCGTCCGCAGCAGAGGCTCAAGCTCGAGCGCCTGCTCAGGGTAGCTCCCCAAGCACCGCTCCACCGTCTCGCCCCCAACCAGACGTTCCAGGCAGTCATCCAGAATGTTCTCAAACTCGCTCATCTTTTTCATCTTACGCCGCCGATAGCACCTTACGCAGCGCCACTATGGCGCTATGCTGTAACGCCTTTACCGCCCCCTGGCTCCTGCCCATGACCTCGGCCACCTGGGCCACCGACATCTCACCGGCAAAACGCAGCGAAATTACCTCTCGCTGAGCCGGCGTCAGCTTCTTGGTTGCCTGGTTCAGCCGCTCGATATCCAGCTTGCGCCCGAATGCCTCCTGCGGGCCGTCGCCACTGGCGGCCAGGGTCTCCTCCTCAAGATGCACCGAGACCCGCTTCTTCGTTTTCCTCAGATAGTCAACCACCTGGTTGTGGGCGATGCGAAACAGCCAGGCGGAAAAGGGGACCCCCTTCCACCTAAAAGAAGAGATGGCCTTAATAGCCTTGAGGAAGACCTGCTGAGCTATATCTTCCGCTTCCATCCTGTCCCCTATTCTGAGGGCCACATAGCGGTAAATCTTATCAAAATACCCCTCATACAACTGGGCAAAAGCCTCCTCATCGCGCTGCTTTGCTCGTTGGACGAGGCTCTCCTCATCTTGCACCTGATAACTCCCCGTTTCTTACCGGTAATCTGGGCATTACCCTGTGCATAAATTATAACGGAAGAGGTGATAAAAAGATAGGCGAATTATTAAGCATTATTAATAATTCCTTAATAATTTCCGCAGCTCAAGAGACCGGACACGACTATGTTGCTACCCGCCCAGAATATGCTACAATAACCCAGAAAGCCAAGCCTTAGCGGGGGACAGCAGGTTGCCTTACCGCGTACGCCCGATGTGTAACGAGGACGTAAGCCAGGTCACTGAGATTGACCAGGAAGTCTTCCCCACCATGTGGCCTCCGGCAAACTACAAACGTGAGCTGGGGACGCGGCTGGCCCACTACATTGTCGCCCACGAGATAATTACCGCCACCGGGGGTACTGAGGCAACGGTAACCGACGAGGGGCAGTACATCGCTGGCTTCGCCGGCTTCTGGATGATGGCCGACGAAGCTCACATAACCAATATCGCCGTGCGCCAAAGTCACCACCGCCGGGGAATAGGCGAGCTTCTGCTCATCTCCATGATTGACCTGGCGCTAGAGCTGGGTGCCCACCTCATTACCCTGGAGGTACGGGCTTCCAATACTGCCGCTCAGGGTCTGTATCACAAGTACGGTCTTAACCAGCTACATATACGCCCGGGCTACTACACCGACAACAAAGAGAACGCTCTGGTGCTGGCCACCGAAGACATCACCTCGGCAGCCTTCCAGCAACGCCTCAAGCGGTTGAAGAAAGCCCACGCACGGCGCTGGCGATAGCCCCTGCGGTAACCACCCGAAGACCGGAGCCGTTTATTCGAGAAACACTTGACATCGAGGCTCGATGTAGTTTATATTTACAAGAAAATTCAACCAGGCTGGTAAGCCTTGCCCAGGAAGTTTCCTGTAACTTGCCAGGACTTGTGAATGAAGGAAAAAGAGAACAGCTCGCCCTTGAGCTTTAAACAGTTACCGGTAGGTTTTGAGTTTCCACCGACCAGTTACGAACTGAGTGAGTCGATTATCACCAAGTATCTGGAAGCGGTGGGCGAGTCGGCCGACTTCTTGGCACTGGGAATCGTACCCCCCTTAGCCATAGCCGCCTGCGCCATGACGGCACTGTCGCAGTCCTTCACGGTACCCCCGGGCTCGATACATGCCTCTCAGGAGCTTGAATTCCTCAAACCAGTGCCCATAGGCTCTAGGGTAAGCTGCGGCGGCAGGCTAGCCCAGAAGCTGGCGCGGGGCAGCCTGAACCTGGTCATGCTCGAGATAAGCGTCCTAGATGAAGACGGAGAGCAGGTGCTATCGGGAAAGGCCACCATCGCCGCGCCAGACTAGGAACTTAAAAGAGGAACACCTGATTTGAAAGAGAAACCGAATCTAGCAGATATCCACCAGGGTGATAGCCTGCCCTCGGTTACTAAGCACATCACTCAGCAGAATATAAATCTCTATGCCGAGGCCAGTGGCGATTTTAACCCGATACACGTCGACGAAGCCTTCGCCGCCAAGACTCCTCTCGAAGGGACTATCGCCCACGGCATGCTTATCCTCGCCTATGCCTCGGAGATGATGACCCAGGCCTTCGGCCAGAGCTGGCTCAAGGGAGGCAAGCTTTCCATCCGCTTCAAAGCAGCGGCCCGTCCCCAGGACACCATAACCACCAGCGGCCAGATTGACACTATCGAGTATAAAGAGGATATCCCATACGTAAACTGCAGCTTTGAGTGCCGTAACCAGAACGGGGATGTGGTCATCAGCGGCGGGTCGGTCGTCAGACTTCAGTAACCGGGTAGAGAGGGAACAGGGGAGACGGTTTATGACCGAGCCTAAACCAAGAGTAAGCGTAGCTATTGACGCCATGGGCGGCGACTATGCTCCTCAGGAGATAGTCGCTGGTGCCGTTGCCGCTGCGGAAAAGGGTGGTCTGGAGCTTATCCTGGTCGGCCCGCTTAATATTCTTGAGGAGGAGCTGGCCAAACATGACGCCTCCCATCTACCGATTCGCTGCGTCAACGCCGATTTCATCATCAAAGAAGAGAAGAACCCGGCTCTAGCCGTCCGCCGCAAGCCCAGCTCATCAATAGCCATCGCCACCAAGCTGGTGAAGTCGGGGGAGGCGAGCGCCATAGTCGGGGCGACCGCTACCGGCTCGCTGGTTACCAGTGCCCTGCAGTATCTGGGCACCATACCGGAAGTAGACCGTCCAGTGATTGGCGGGGTCCTCTCCACTCTGGCTCCCAAGACAGCCATCTTTGACCTCGGGGTAAACATGGACTGCAAGCCGCAACACCTGCTCACCTTTGCCGTCATCGGGACTGTCTACGCCCGGACGTTCCTGGGTATCCCCGAGCCGACGGTAGCCCTGCTCAATGTCGGCGTAGAGGAAAGCAAGGGGAACCGGCTGGTTCGGGAGGCCTACCCCCTGCTCAAAAAGAGCGGCCTGAACTTCATCGGCAATGTTGAAGGCCACGCCATTCTTACCGGCGAGGCCAATGTCATTGTCTGTGATGCCTTCGCCGGTAACTGCCTTTTCAAGCTCAGCGAGAGCGGGGGCCAGATCGTAGCTAATTATTTCCTGGACAAGATGAAGAAGTACCCCATAATAAATCAACTGCTCAGGAGTAAGACCAAGAAAGCCGTAGCCTCACTGGCCTCGCCTAATAGTATCGGGGGCGGGCTTATCTGGGGGGTTGACGGAGTGGTGCTCAAGATGCACGGCCACAGCCGGGCCCCGGCGGTAGTTAAGGCACTGGAAAACGCCAGGATGGCCGTTGAGAGTGATGTGATAAACTGTCTAAAGGCAGAGTTAGCCAAGATAAGAGAACATATCAATTTGTGAAAGGAGTTATTATGTCAGCTGTTGAAGACACCGTCAAAGACATCGTTGTCAAAATCGTACACTGCGAACGAGAAATCCTTAAGCCTGAGGCTACCTTTCAGGATATGAAAGCCGATTCCCTAGACATGGTGCAGGTGCTGGTGGCTTTGGAAGACGAATTCGGCATCGAAATTCCTGATGAGGACGCCCAGAAGTTCAAGAACTTCGGTGATTTCGTGAGCTATGTTGAAGCTCGGGTAGCCGAGAAGAAAGGTAATGCTTAAAGGTAAGATAGCCCTAGTGACGGGCAGTTCTCGCGGCATCGGCAGAGCCATAGCTCTAAAACTGGCCAGTGAGGGGGCCGATGTCATCGTAAATTTCTTTCGCCGGCGTGAAGCTGCTGAGGAGACAGCCAGGGAAATCGAAGCGCTGGGGGTAGCCAGCCAGGTCATCAAAGCCAACGTTGGCGACCC
Organism: Dehalococcoidia bacterium; assembly: GCA_011176655.1. Lineage (GTDB taxonomy): Bacteria > Chloroflexota > Dehalococcoidia > Dehalococcoidales > UBA5760 > UBA5760. Next base: position 4,389 of record DUEB01000108.1, read on the forward strand.
GGAAAAGGTTAGCGAGATGTTTGATATCGTCTCCGATAGCTTCGGGCGGTTGGATATATTGGTAAACAACGCCGCCTCCGGTCTACCCCGCTCGGCTCTGGAGCTTGACGCCAAGGTCTGGGAGTGGACGATGGACATAAATGCCCGGGCCCTTCTTCTCTGCGCCCAGCACGCCGCCAGACTCATGGAGGGGAGGGGTGGCAAGATAGTGGCCATCTCAAGTCTCGGCTCGTCCTTCGTACTTCCGAAATATGCCGCCATCGGCGTATCCAAGGCTACCCTTGAGGCCCTGACCC
>DUEB01000109.1 GCA_011176655.1 Dehalococcoidia bacterium
CCGGCTACCCCAGGTCGAAGGCATATTTGTCCAGATGGAGGACGAACTCGCCTCTATGGCTGCCGTGCTTGGCGCCTCCTGGGCAGGGACGAAGGCTATGACAGCTACCTCCGGGCCGGGATTCAGCCTGATGATGGAGAACCTGGGTCTGGGCATCATGCTGGAGACCCCCTGCGTGCTGGTCAATATCCAGCGAGGCGACCCTTCCACCGGGCTACCCACCATGGTGGGGCAAGGGGATATGATGCAGGCCCGGTGGGGTTCCCACGGGAGCTACGAGATAATCGCTCTGGCACCAAGTTCCCCACAGGATATCTTCGACCTTACCATCCTGGCTTTCAACCTCTCGGAGAAGTACCGCGTTCCCGTGGTCATCATGTCCGACGAGGCTGTGGGCCATATGAGTGAGAAGGTGGTTATCCCGTACGTGGCTCCTGAAAGCCTGGTGGGCCGGCGGCATCCCGGGGTAAGCCCGGAGGAATACCTGCCCTACAAGCCGGATGCGGACCTGGTGCCCCCCATGGCGGTGGCAGGCCAGGGGTACCGCTTCCATGTCACCGGCCTGACCCACGATGAAAGGGGCTATCCGGTAATGACCGTTGAGGCTCAGGATAGGTTGGTGCGCCGCCTGGTGGATAAGATACGCGTTAACAGGAGCGACATAATAAGATACCGTGAGGTCCAGGTTGAGGATGCGGATATTATTGTCTGTGCCTATGGGATCACCGCCCGCATCGCTCAGATGGCGGTGAAGATGGCCAGAGATGAGGGAATCCGGGCAGGACTGCTGCAACTGATAACAGTCTGGCCCTTTGCTGAGGAGCGAATCAGGGAGCTTTCGCAGCAAGCCAGGGCGTTTGTAGTCCCCGAGATAAACTACGGCCAGATTGTGCTGGAGGTAGAGAGGTGTGCCGGAGACCGGGCCAGAGCAGTGCTGGTGCCACACATGGGCGGGGAGGTACACTCCCCCGATACCATTCTCCAGGCGATACGGGAGGAATCATGACTGGCGACCTGAATATGGAGAACCAGTCGATCGAGAAATACCTGAGGCAGGACAGGCTGCCTCATATCTGGTGCGCTGGCTGTGGCATCGGGCTGGCCGTGTATTGTTTCCTCACGGCCATTGACCGCGCCGGCATAGACCCCGATGAGATAGCTCTGGTCTCAGGGATAGGCTGCACTGGCAGGGTAGCCGGCTACGTAAGGCTCGACTCGTTCCACACCACGCACGGCCGCGCCATTCCGTTTGCCACCGGCCTGAAGCTGGGAAACCAGAAGTTGAACGTAGTGGTGTTCTCCGGAGACGGAGATCTGGCGGCCATAGGCGGCAACCACCTGATACACGCGGCACGCCGCAACATCGACATGACGGTAATCTGCGTGAACAACTTCAACTACGGGATGACCGGAGGGCAGGTAGGACCCACTACCCCCCTTGAAGCCCGTACCACCACCAGCCGATATGGCTGTTTCGAGCCTCCCTTCAATCTGCCCTACCTGCTGTCTGCCAGCGGCGCGTCCTACGTGGCCCGCTGGACAG
>DUEB01000011.1 GCA_011176655.1 Dehalococcoidia bacterium
CTCAAGCCCCGCCAGGACGCCGTCAGCCTGATTTCTGAAGCAATAGTCGAATCGCCGTCGTCATCCCTGGGTGAGGGGGGCGTCATCAGGCAGGGGTTTTCCGAGGAGCTGGATAACCTATGCCTCATGAACAGGAACGCCAAGCAGTACCTGGCCAATCTGGAGCGCCAGGAGCGGGATAAAACCGGCATCAAGTCGCTGAGGGTAGGCTTCAACAGAGTCTTCGGCTACTACATTGAGATATCCAAAGCCAACCTCGGTCAGGTGCCGGAGAGCTACATCAGAAAGCAGACCCTGGTGGGCGGCGAGCGCTTCTTCACCCCGGAACTGAAGGAATATGAGTCCCTGATTTTGAATGCCCGGGACAGGATTAGTGAACTGGAAACAGATATCTTTCGGCGGGTATGCCGACAGATAGCAACGGCCAGCGAGCCGATTCTGGCGGTGGCTAATACCCTGGCCCAGACCGACGCCTTCTCCTCCCTGGCTGAGGTAGCCGTGCGCTACGGATATGTCCGTCCCAGGCTGACCACCGATGACGAAATCGCTATTACCGGGGGGCGCCACCCCGTAGTCGAGCGCAGTCTGCCGGAGAAGGGCTTCGTGCCCAATGATACCCAGCTCTCATGCGATGACAACCAGATTATTATCCTCACCGGGCCTAACATGTCGGGCAAGTCAACCTACCTGCGGCAGGTAGCCCTGATCGTGCTCCTGGCACAGATAGGCAGCTTCGTGCCGGCTGAGGCGGCGACCATCGGTCTGGTGGACCGCATTTTTACCCGGATTGGTGCCGGGGAGGATATCGCCGCCGGTCAGTCAACCTTTATGGTGGAGATGGTAGAGAGCGCCAATATCCTGAATAACGCAACCCCCCGCTCCCTGATTATCCTGGACGAAATCGGGCGGGGCACCAGCACCTACGACGGGCTGTCCATCGCCCGGGCGGTGGCTGAGTATATTCACAATGCCTCCGGGCTGGGCTCGAAGACCCTCTTCGCCACCCACTACCACGAGCTAATAGAGCTGGCCAGCGTCCTGCCCCGGGTGAAGAACTTCAATGTAGCGGTCACCGAGGAGGGGGGCCGGGTGGTCTTCCTCTATAAGATTGTGCCCGGCGGGGTTGACCGGAGCTACGGTATCCACGTGGCGCAGCTGGCGGGGCTGCCCAAATCGGTGGTGCACCGCGCTAACGAGGTGCTGGAGGAGTTGGAAGGGGACAAGCACCGTAAGGGAGAGAAGCCCAAGACCCGCCGGGTGAAGCAAGAAGCATCCCAGCAGATATCATTCTTCAGGCAGAAAGCACCGGTATTAGAGGAGCTGGAGGAACTTGACATAAACTCACTGACCCCGCTGGAAGCGCTCACCAAGCTCTACGAGCTACAGAAGAAAGCCAGGGAGAGCTGATATGGAGAACAAGCGCTATCAAACAGCCGGCCGCCTGAGACTGGCGGGGCGGATAATCGGGTTCGGCATGGTGGGCTTTGGTGGGGCAATGCTGATTGGGGAGGCGGTTAGCGAATTCCTAGAGGGGCGTCCTATCCCGCTGGAGCCAGCCGGGGTCCTCCTGGTGGTGATTGGGGTGGTGGCTCTAGTAGGCTTAATCCTGTCCTGGCGGCAGGAGCGAGTGGCCGGCATATTATTGGTGGCATGCTCGGCAGCCCTGGGTGCCCACATCGCTGCCTATGCCGGTAAAAACCATGCCCTGGCGTGGGCAATGGTGGGTCTGCCGTTTCTGGTATCCGGGGTGCTCTTCCTTAATGCCTGGCGGCTTTCAAGAGCGCTAGCCCCCAAAAAACAAACTCCCCCTCTCCTTGATAAGGAGAGGGGGACATAGGGGGTGAGGTCACCAGACCAGTAACCTCATCTTCCGGTTCCTGCTTTCTAATGGTGCGGCTTACACAGAATCTCCTTAACCTTGAGGTCGAAAAAGTTACGACTGGTAGCCGGCGTCAGCACGAGGGCAGTATCGGCACCGTGCCCGGTGCCGCCGATAGAAATAACGTCCTCATCGGTGCGCACCAGCCCGCTATCGGCCGCCATGAGGGCAATCTCGCAGGCAACCTTTATCCCCTGACCGAAGATGCGCAAAGTGCTAGCAACGATGTCCCCGATGACATAGGTATTGAACTTCTGGCGCATAGCGGCGCTCAGGCCACTGAAGGCGTGGGCGGCCGTCAGCAGGACGCCCCCCTCTGCTTCCACTACCTGTCGGTTCTTCTCCGTAAACTCCTGCACGTTTGGTTCACGCATGCCGGCAACATGGGTGACCACGATAACCCTGAACCCCTTGAGAATATCCATCGCCTTGACGGCGGTAGCGCCGGTGGTGGAAGCCACTACTATGTTCTTAATACCCAGTTCCTCGGCGCGGCAGCGGGCAATATTGAGTACCGCCTCAGTGGTTTCGCCGCCCGGATGCTCAAAATAGACCGTCTTTAGCTCCACTTTTGTTTCTAACCTCCCTCCTGATTTATCTTATTTATTCTACCACCATGGGGGTAGCCCCGTCATACCCACCGCAAGCGATAGTCCGGGTGCTCCGTTGTTTAAGCTTCGGCGACTGTGGTATATTTTATTCATGATGGAAGCCAGAATTTCTTTTGTTGCCTCGGGTACGGTTACCTCCCCGGTCGGGTTCCTGGCCGGGGCTACCTGTGCCGGGCTGAAGAAGACTGGCGCCGCCGACCTCGGCATCCTCTACTCGGAAACACCCTGCTCGGCGGCGGGTATGTTCACCGCCAGCCGGATTAAGGCGGCTCCGGTAGCCGTGACCCGTAAGCGCCTGCCGTCGGAAACGGTACGGGCCGTGGTGGTAAACAGTGGCTGTGCCAACGCCTCGGTCGGCGAGCCGGGGCTTAAGGACGCTATCAGGATGGCGGAGCTGGCTGCCGACAAGGTGGGGATACCGGTAGAGAGCGTGCTGGTGGCAAGCACCGGAGTGATTGGAAGACGGCTGCCCCTAGAGCTGATAGAAGCCGGTATCGGGCAGATTAGCATCTCCAGGGACGGCGGTCACGAGCTGGCCCGGGCGATAATGACCACGGACACCATGCCCAAAGAGGCCGCCGTTACCGTCAGGGATGAGGACAGCAGGTTTACCATCGGCGGCATAGCCAAGGGCTCGGGGATGATACACCCGGACCTGGCGACCCTGCTCTGCTTCCTGGCGACTGATGCCGCGGTTACCATAGACTTCCTGGAGCGCGCCCTGAAAAATGCGGTGGCGGTCTCCTTTAACATGGTTTCCATCGATGGGGATACCAGCCCCAATGACATGGCATTGATAATGGCTAACGGACGGGCCGGAAATGAGCCCATTGCCGAGGGCAGCAGTCTGGCTGGCGGCTTTCAGGAGGCGCTTAGCAGGCTCTGTACCTATCTGGCTAAAGGTATCGCCCGCGACGGTGAGGGGGCAACCAAGCTCATCGCCGTTACCGTCAGCGGGGCGTTAAGCACCGGAGAAGCTAAACTGGCGGCCCGGACAATCGCCGGTTCACCCCTGGTAAAGGCGGCGGTGCACGGTAGCGACCCTAACTGGGGGCGCGTTATAGCCGCATTAGGGAGAAGCGGGGCAGAGGTGGTGGAGGAAAAGATTGACCTCTACATCGGTGATACATGCCTGGTGAAGGCGGGCCAGCCCCTGTCCTTTGACGACCAGGAGGTAATAAAGGTGCTGAGTAGCGACCAGGTGCCGATATCCCTGGCGCTCAACCTGGGCACGGCTTCGGCTACCGCCTGGGGCTGTGATCTGTCCGAGGAATATGTAACCATCAACAGCGACTACACGACCTGACGGTTACTCGCAAGAACGGGGAGCTACTATTGAATAGAATCATTGTTATCAAGCTCGGTGGCGCCACTCTGGGCAGCCACGATACGACCATTGAAGACGCCGTCAGGCTGCAGGAGCAGGGCAGGCAACTTATCATCGTGCACGGCGGGGCCAAGGTAGTTACCGAATGGCTGTCGCGGCAGGGGACGGCTACCAGATTCGTCCACGGCGAGCGGGTAACCGACCAGGCAGCGCTTGAGATGGTGACCGCCGTGCTTGGGGGCCTGGTCAATAAGCAGCTTACGGCTGAAATCAACCACCGGGGTGGCCGGGCAGTAGGTATCACCGGCATTGACGGAGCCCTGCTCCAGGGTAAGATTCGGGATAAAGAGATGGGCTACGTCGCCCGTATCGTCAGGGTAGAAACGGCTCTCCTGGAGGCCCTCTTAGAGGCGGGCTTCATACCGGTAGTAGCCCCGCTCGGCATGCACTCATTTGATAGAGAAGATGACGCTCCTCCCATCCTTAACGTCAACGGTGATACGGTGGCGGGTGAGATTGCCGCCGCTACCGGGGCGGAAAGGCTCATCTTTCTGACCGACGTCGCCGGTATCCGCGACCAATCCGGCAGGCTGATAGCCGAGCTTTCACCCGACGAAGCCGAGGCGCTCATCGCCTCTGGAACCGTCTCGGGAGGCATGATTCCCAAGATTAGAGCCTGCCTCAGGGCGCTACCCCATACTCCGCTGGCCAGTATCATCGACGGGCGAGAGCCACATGCCTTGCTCCGGGAGATGGAACAGGGTAACGTGGGCACAACAATAAAGGAGGGCTAGCGGAGAGGTAGTATTCCCTGTAGATGCCTGCCCCATCCGGGCGTAAGTCGTAAAGCAACAAGTAATTCTCTCAAAGATAGGGGGCAAAATGAGTAACTGGCAGGAGCTTGAAGCTAAATACTACATGCAGGTAGTAGCGCGGACACCGCTAACCCTGGTCCGGGGGCGGGGGGCCCGGGTGTGGGATGATAATGGCCGGGAGTACCTTGACTTTGTGGGCGGCTGGGCGGTTAATATCCTGGGACACTGTCACCCGGCAGTAACCCAGGCGGTAACCGAGCAGGCTAAGACGCTGATACATACCTCAAACCAGTTCTATACCATCCCGCAGGTCCGGCTGGCTGAGCTATTAATTCAAAATAGCTGCCTGGACCGGGTCTTCTTCTGCAACAGCGGGACTGAGGCTAGTGAGGGGGCGGTGAAGCTCGCCCGCCGCTACGGGAAACTCCACCTTGACGGAGCCTACGAGGTTATTACCGCGATTAACTCCTTTCACGGACGCACGCTGGCTATGGTGGCCGCTACGGGACAGGCCAAGTTCCAGGAGCCTTATACCCCGCTACCGGTTGGCTTTACCAATGTCAAATACAATGACATAGAGGCCATAAAGTCAGCTACCACCCCCCAGACCTGCGCCGTGATGCTGGAGCCGTTGCAGGGTGAAGGCGGGGTCAATATACCGAGCGAGGGCTATCTGGCTGCGGTACGAGACTGGTGCGACCGGAAAGGGCTTTTGCTTATTCTGGATGAGATTCAGACCGGCCTAGCGCGCACCGGAACGCTCTTTGCCTACGAGCAGCATGGAATCGAGCCCGATATCATGACCCTGGCTAAAGGCATAGCCAGCGGCCTGCCCATTGGTGCTATCCTGGCTAAGGAGAGGGCTTCGGTGTTTACCACCGGCGACCACGGCTCTACCTTCGGCGGTAACCCGGTAGCCTGTGCCGCCGGCTATGCCACGCTGAAGTTCATCCTGGAAAATAACATTGCCGCACATGTCAGGACGGTGGGGGAGCATCTGGCTAGCGGGCTTGCGGAACTTAAACAAAGGTTCACCTTTGTTAGCGATGTGCGGGGGCGCGGGCTGCTGGCGGCTATGGAGTTTAAGAGTGATATAGCCGCGGCGGTGGTCGCCGCCTGCCTCGACGGGGGCCTGCTGGTGAACAAGCTGAAAGCCAACGCCCTGCGTTTTATGCCGCCCCTGATTATCAGCTCTAGCCAGGTTGATGAAGCACTCGGTATCCTGGGGAAGGCCCTGTCGAGCGTTAGCAGCCATGTCGAAGCCGAATAATGGACATTGACGAGATTCTCAGCGAGATAGAAGCCGTCAGAAACCGGGGGTACGAGGAATACGTCACAGTGAGTGGCATCAGAATCCGCTATCTGGTGAGGGGTTCTGGCTCTCCGGTGCTGCTAATCCACGGCTTCGGCGGCTTCCTGGAGACCTGGGCGTTTAACATCCCGCCCCTGAGCAAACGCTACCGGGTATACGCCATAGACCTGCCGGGGCACGGGCTATCGGATAAGCCTAAGAGCGGTTATACCACGGCCTTTGCCATCGAGCACGCCGAGGACATCATGGAGACCCTGGGAATCGAGCGCGCTATCATGATAGGACACTCCCTGGGTGGAGCCGTAAGCATCAATATCGCCCTGAACCTCCCGGGGCGGGTCAGCCGACTTGTCCTGGTAGACAGCGCCGGTCTGTCGCCGAGGCTGCCCTGGCTTTATCGCTTGAGTTCTCTACCGGTTCTGGGTAATATTCTAATGTCACTGGCCGTGGGACCGGCCCTGGAACGCAGTAACAAGAGGCTGTTTTATAATACGCCGGTGCTACCCCAGGATATGCTGGATATATTAATGACAAATGCCTACCGGACTAGAGCCAAGAAAACCCTGCTAGAGATAGTACGACATAACGTGGGGCTCAGGGGGCCGCGCCCCGAGACGGTTCTGCTGGGGAGACTCCCTCAACTCCAGCTGCCCACCCTCTTTGTCCACGGAGCGCAGGACAGAATCTTCCCGCTTGAGCACGTCCGGGAGGCGTTTAGCCTGGCGCCCAACTCCAGGGTAAAGATATTTGACCAGTGTGGTCACTGCCCTCACATAGAGAAGGTAGTGGAGTTCAATGAAACGGTAATGTCTTTCCTGGAGAGTGACTGAGGCTACCTATACTGTTGTGACGGTGTAGGCTATAATGAGGGGACTGGCCATGAAATTTGGCGGCTTAGAAGACCTAATGGAATGCGGAACTGAAAAGTACATCACGGTGAATGGCATGGACATTCGCTATGCCGTGAGGGGCTCAGGTTACCCGCTGCTGCTGCTTCACGGCTTCTGCGAATTCCTGGAGACCTGGGACTTTAATCTACGTCCCCTGGGGGAACACTACCGGGTATATGCCATGGACTTACCGGGGCATGGACTATCCGACAAGCCTTACCTCGATTACAGCATCTCCTTCTTTACCGAATTTGTCGTCAGCTTCATGCAGACCCTGGGGATTGAACATGCCGCCGTCACCGGGCACTCCTTCGGCGGCGCCATCAGCATCAGCCTGGCCACCAGATTTCCCGAGAAGGTTGACAGTCTTATTCTGGAGTCCAGCTTTGGCCTGGGGAGAGATATATCGCTACTGCATAAGCTGTGCAGCGTCCCGGTTCTGGCAGAGTCCAGCGTTAAAGGGGCTGGGATGAGCACGGCGCTGGAGCAGCGAGTGAGTCTGGAGTTCTACCGGCCGGATTTTGCCGCCAGGGAGATAGTCGGCCGGAGTTATTCCTTCATGAAGATGCCCGAGGCAAGGCGCGTCATGTTGAACATCATGCACAACTGGGTAGAGGCTGACGGCTTACGGCTTGAGGCGGTTATGGTAGACAGGTTACCCCTGATTCAAGCACCGACCATGCTCATTCACTGTGAGCAGGACAATATCCACCCCCTTGGGCTTTCCCGAAATGCCGAGCGGCTTATCCCTAATGCCCGGCTAAAGGTATTCAGTAACTGCGGTCACTGTCCCCATATTGAAAAGGCGGCCCAGTTCAATAAAACGGTCATAGAATTCCTGAAGGGTAATCAGCACTAGTCATTATCTTGTGGAGGTTAGTTATGGCGGACAAAGTAGTATTGGCCTACAGTGGTGGGCTGGATACATCGGTAGCCATCAGATGGCTTAAGGAGACGTATAACCTGGATGTCATCGCGGTTACCGCTGACGTGGGTAACGAGCGAGACTTCTCAGCCATCCGGGAAAAAGCGGTAAACACCGGCGCTGTAAAGGCGCTGATTATCGATGCCAAGGATACCTTCGTTAACGACTATGTTTTCCCCGCCCTCAGGGCGAACGCCATCTACGAGGGAGCCTACACCCTGGCCACGGCCCTGTCCCGGCCCTTGATAGCCAAGCTCCTGGTAGATATCGCCCGGGAGGAAAAGGCTTCCGCGGTGGCTCACGGCTGCACCGGTAAGGGAAACGACCAGGTAAGGTTCGAGGTAAGCACGGCAGCTCTGGCACCAGAGCTTAAGGTGTTGGCTCCGGCCCGGGAATGGGGCATGACCCGCCAGGAAACGATTGACTACGCCCAGCGTTATGGCATCCCCGTGCCCATTACCGCCGCCAGTCCCTATTCCATCGATGAGAACCTCTGGGGTAAGAGTATTGAGTGCGGCGTTCTGGAAGACCCCTGGGTGGAACCGCCGGAAGAGGTATTCACCTGGACTAGGTCACCGGCTGCGGCACCCGACGCCCCGGGCTATATGGAGATTGGCTTCGAGAGGGGTATCCCGGTCACCCTTGACGGACAAAAAATGGACGGCGTCAGCCTTATCCAGAGTCTGAATGAGACCGCAGGGAAACATGGCGTAGGCAGGATTGACCACCTGGAAAGCCGTCTGGTAGGCATAAAATCCCGCGAGATTTACGAGGCTCCAGCGGCGGTGGTGCTGCTCCAAGCCCACTCCGCTCTTGAGACGCTGACCCTGACCAGAGACCAGAGCCGTTTCAATGACAGGGTGGCTCAGGAATATGCCGACCTGGTCTATAACGGTCTCTGGTTTACCGCTTTGCGTCAGGACTTGGCTAGCTACGTTCAGTCAGCGCAGCGCTTTGTGACCGGGGAGGTAAGAGTGAAGCTATTTAAGGGAGCCTGCCGCATCGTCGGGCGAAGGTCGCCCTACTCACTCTACAGCCACAGTCTGGCCACCTATGATGAGGGTGACGAGTTTGACCAGAGCGCCTCGCCCGGTTTTATCCATATCTGGGGACTACCGGCTAAAACGCAGGCTCAGCGACAGAACATCAAGCCTCTAAATACCTAAGAACGGGGAGGTGGGCACATGAGTCATATTCGAGACCGTTTTCATAAGGCTGCCGATAAACAGGTGGCAGAGTTCACCGCCTCAGTTGCTTGTGACCTCAGGCTGTACCCGTATGACATTGCGGGCAGTATCGCCCATGCCAAGATGCTGGCGAAGCAGGGCATAATCTCAGCGCCGGAGGCAGAAACCATCACCCGGGGACTTGAGTCCATCAAGGAGGAGATAGAGCAGGGCCGGTTTCAGTTCAAGACGGAACTGGAAGACATCCACATGAACATTGAAGCCAGACTGATGGAGAAGGTGGGCGAGGTGGGGGGGAAGCTCCATACCGCCCGCTCCCGTAACGACCAGATAGCCCTGGACCTACGGCTCTTCACCAGGGAGGCAATCACTAAAACCCTGGCCGGCCTGAAAAGCCTGCAGAAGGCGCTGGTCGGCCTGGCTGAAGCCAATAGAGAGGTAATTATCCCGGGATACACCCACCTGCAAGCCGCCCAGCCGGTGCTGTTGGCCCATCATCTCCTTGCCTATTTTGAGATGCTTAAGCGAGATGCCGCGCGATTTGGTGACTGCCGGAGGCGGGCTAGCGTCCTGCCGCTGGGGAGCGGGGCTCTGGCCGGCGTCGCCTATGACATCGACCGGGACTTCCTGGCACGCGAGCTGGGCTTCAGTCAGATAAGCCAGAATAGCCTTGACGCCGTCTCGGACCGGGACTTTATCCTGGAATACGAAAGCGCCGCCAGCCTGTGCATGATGCACCTGTCACGGCTGGCAGAGGAGATTATTCTCTGGGCATCGGAGGGGTTTGGCTTCGTCGAGCTTGATGAGGCTTATGCCACCGGCTCCAGCATCATGCCGCAGAAAAAGAACCCGGATGTCGCCGAGCTGTCACGGGGTAAGACGGGGCGGGTCTACGGACACCTCATGGCACTCCTGGTCACCATGAAGGCCCTGCCCCTGGCCTACAATCGAGACCTGCAGGAGGACAAAGAGGGCTTCTTTGATGTCGTTGATACCCTGCTCTCTACCCTGGCGGTATTTACCGGTATGATTAGCTCTCTCAAGGTCAAACCGGAAAATACCCGAAAGGCGTTAGAGCGGGGTTACCTGCTGGCTACCGACCTGGCTGACTATCTGGTAAAGAAGGGGGAGACCTTCCGTAGCGCCCACGGCATAGTGGCCCGGCTGGTGAGCTACGCCGCGGCTAAGAATAAATCGTTTGCCGAGCTCAGTCTCGGAGAGTACCGGGAGTTTTCGCCGCTATTCGAAGAGGATGTTTCCGCCATTACGGTAGCCTCATCGATAGCCGCTAGAGACGTTCCCGGCGGCACGGCCCCCAAACGGGTAGCCCAGGCACTGGCGGCCGCTAGGAAAACGCTTGAGGAGCCATAACCGTGACACTACACCACCGGCCCTGATGCCGGGTAAATCGTGCCGGGGACTCTTGACAGGGGAGATACTTAGTCGGAAACAGCCGGCGACTTCTTGGGCGCTTTGTGCTGGTTACGCAGGCATCTGGTGCAGAGATTGAGCCGTCTTACCTTGCCATCGGTGGTGATGGTAACCGGGTGTATATTAGGCAGCCAGCGGCGGTTGGTACGGCGCTTGGAGTGGCTTACGTTGTGACCGAACTGAGGTGACTTACCGCATAAATCACATTTCATAATTATTGCTATAAAACCCCTTTACTAATGAATGAGTTTGGTGTAGAATCTTTATGCTATAGAAACTTTACCAAGATGAAGTTGTGCTTTACTATGTTATCACAGCCCGGCTGGTTTAGCAAGGCAGAACCCGATAGTGATGGTAAGGTATGATATCGAAACGAGTCTTCCTGGCAGTGGGGAGTGGTGGCTGGGTGATAATTCCGAGCGGAGGGAGGGCTTAGCATGAAGAAGATTGACTCTCTCAGCGGGCAAGAGCTGAGAGATATGTTTATGGTAGCCAGCGACTGGCTGGAGAAGAATGCCGCTGAAATTGATGCCCTGAACGTCTTCCCGGTGCCTGACGGAGACACCGGAACCAATATGCTGCTCACCATGCGTTCCACCTTAGAGGAAGCCTATCGAGCCCCTGACCACAGCACGTCGGCCGTAGCCAAGGCGATAGCCAGAGGAGCCCTGATGGG
>DUEB01000110.1 GCA_011176655.1 Dehalococcoidia bacterium
GTATTATAAGGGTCAAGCTCTATCGCCCGGTTGTAGGCTTCGCAGGCATTAGAGAACTCGCCTATCTCCATATAGGCTCTGCCCAAACGGTTATAGGCACTGACGTCGCCGGGGTAGCCCGCTACCAGACTCTGATTAACGGCTACCGCCTCCCGCCACCGGCCCTGCATCGCCAGGGCAATCGCCTGTCGCGCACGCCGCTGCCTTAGCCCGGTCGTCGCCTCTTCCATCATGCCCGTGCTCCTGCTACTCCTGTTAACAGTCCCCAATTATAATCATTCCAGACCAAACTCGCCAGACAAGTCACGACCCGACCCCAAGGAACCACCAAGAAACCGGGGACTACGACCCGCCTACTCCCCGCTCTCCAGCTCAAAAGCCCGGTGCAGGGTGCGCACCGCCTCCTCTACCTTAGCCTCATCAATAATGCAGGTTATCCTTATCTCCGAGGTCGTGATTAGCTGAATGTTAATGCCCCGTTCACTAAGCACCGCAAACATACGCGCCGCATAGCCGGGGGTATTCTGCATTCCGGTGCCGATGATGCTGACCTTACCCAGTCTGGAATCACTAAGGCACTCCCTGGCTTTAATCTGCCTGGCGATGGGCTCGACAACCCGCATCGCCTCCTTAAGCTCGCCCTTAGCCACGGTAAAGGTCAGGTCGGTAATATGCTCAATACTGGCGTTCTGAACGATGGTGTCAATGCTGACACCAGCCTGAGCCAGGGGCTGAAAGATGGCAGCGGCAATACCCGGCCGGTCGGGAACACCGACCACGGTTATCTTGGCGACATCAAGGTCGTGAGCGATACCCGTTACTTTATTTCGCACTTCCATAGGCGCTCCTCCGTGAATTAAAGTGCCCGGCTTATCACTGAAGCTTGAGGCAACCAGAATCGGAATATGATAAAGCTCCCCCAGCTCAACCGCCCGGGGGTGCACCACCTTAGCCCCATAGGTGGCTAGCTCCAGCATCTCCTCATAGCCAATCTCGGCTAGCGGCCCCGCCTCAGGAACAAGTCGCGGGTCAGCCGTATAGACGCCGTCAACATCGGTATATATCTGACACAGGCTGGCCCCGAGGCTTGCTGCCAGGGCCACCGCGGTCGTGTCCGAGCCACCCCGCCCCAGAGTGGTGATGTCCATCTCCCCGGTAACCCCCTGAAAGCCAGCCACAATGACAATCTTCCCCTTCTCCAGCTCTTTTATCACCCGCCTGGTCTCAACCTTAAGAATGCGCGCCCGCCGGTGGGCGGAATCGGTGTGTATCCCCGCCTGCGCCCCGCTCAGGCTAATCGCCTCATAACCCATATCCCGAAGCGCCATCGCCAGCAGGGTGCTGGCCACAATCTCTCCCGTGGAGAGAAGCAGGTCGAGCTCCCGCTCACTGGGCTCCCCGGCTACCTGGTAAGCCAGCTTGATGAGTTCGTCGGTGCTATCCCCCATCGCCGAGACGACGACCACCACCTGATTACCCTTATCTTCAGTAGCGGCGATGCGCCGGGCAACATGCTTAATCCGCTCGGCACCAGCCACCGAGGTGCCGCCGTACTTCTGTACGATTAAGGCCATCTAGTTACCAACCTCCACCAATCTGCTCATAATACTATAACCGGGGTCAAGAAGTAAATTTGTTTTCCGCGCCTCCGCCTCGGTAAATCTTCCCGCCCCGTTAGCCTTAAAGCCGGGCCCCCAGAGCACAAACGGCACCGGCTCCGGGGAGTGGGTCCGGGCGGCTACCGGGGTGGGGTGGTCCGGCATAATAAGAACCCGGAGGGAGTCTCCTTCCCAGGAACGGAGCCCGCCCACCACCTCTCCATCCACCCTCTGAATAGCCGCAATCTTATCATCAACCGAGCCAGCATGAGCCGCCTCATCGGGCGCCTCAATGTGGATAGCGACCAAATCACGGTCTTCGAGGGCTGCCAGGGCCCCGGCTACCTGAGCCGAGCCGTCGTTATCCAGCCCGTCGGTAACCCCCGGTATGTCCAGGATATCCATGCCCATCATCTTCCCCAGCCCCCGCAGCAGGTCAACCCCAGAGGTCATAGCCGCCCTGAGCCCGTAAACCTGCTGAAAAGGCGGTATATCAGGCACCGGGCCGCTGCCCCAGAAGAGCCATATCACGGTGGCCGGTATCTCACCGCGCGCCCGCCGCTTTACATTCACGGGGTGGTCTTTAAGCACCGCCTCAGAGCGCCCCATCAACTCCCTCAGTAGCTCACTCCCCCAACCCCGGGGCAGAAACTCAGCGACCTGCCTATCGGGGATATCATGGGGCGGAGTGCATCTCGCCTCAAGGGTAGCCTCCGCCCCCCTCAGCTTCAAGATGTGCCGGTAGCTCACCCCGGGATAGAAACATATGCTCTCACTACCCAGACTCTCGTTCAGAGCCGAGATAAGCTCGCCGGCTTCCGCAGTGCTGATGTGGCCCGAGCTGTAGTCCCACATCCTGCCGTCTCTCACCGCCACCAGATTGCAGCGAAAGGTAACCTCCCCGGCCTCAATGGTAACGCACATGCTCCTGGCTTCGATGGCGCTCCGGCCCCGGTAGTAGACCCCGGGGTCGTAACCGAGCACCGACATGCAGGCACAGGCGCTTGAGGGCTCCATCCCCTCGGGCACGGTGCGACAGAGCCCGACCACTCCCTCCCGCGCCATGGCGTCAAGGTTGGGGGTTTGCGCCAGCTCCAGCGAGGTCCGGCCCCACCTTTCCGGAAGGGGTAGTCCGGCAGCGCCGTCAATTATCAGCACGCAGTATTTCATTGGTTCTCAATACCATAATAATTGCTGGTAAGTCAAGAAAGGTTGCCGAACCGCCAAAATCCGCCTATAATATCGGGGGCGGGGTGTAGCGCAGCTTGGTAGCGCGCAGCGTTCGGGACGCTGAGGTCGGAGGTTCAAGTCCTCTCACCCCGACCATCACCTTACCTACACACCTTCTTCGCCTCTTCCCAGAGCGCGTTCTGCTCGGCAAAGGA
>DUEB01000111.1 GCA_011176655.1 Dehalococcoidia bacterium
CCTTTCACTTAATGCTGATAAAGGAATCCGGGCTCTCCAGCAGCTTGGCCAGGCTGTTGATGAAGGCCGCCGCCACCGCCCCGGTAAACACCCGGTGGTCATAGGTCAGGTAGTAGGTCATGATGGGCCTAGCTACAATCTTTCCCTCTCTAACCACCGGCCGGTCACCGATACCGCCGGTGCCCAGAATGGCCGACTCCGGCTGATTGATAATCACCGTCTCAAAACGGTAGCCGCCACCCATCGCTCCCAGGTTGGTGATAGTGAAGGTGCCTCCCTGAACCTCCTCCGGGGCTAGCGCTCTCTCCCGCGCCCGCTTGGCCAGCGACCTTACCTCTTTACTAATCTCAACCAGCGATTTCTGGTCGGCATTCTTCACCACCGGGACAATAAGCCCCTCTTCCAGGGCAACCGCAATCGAAACGTTGATATCCTCCCACTGTATAATCTCATTACCTATCAGGCTGGCATTGACTAAGGGGTACTCTTTCAGCAGCTTAGCTACCGCAGCCACCATCAGGTCGGTATAGGTGATTCGGGCACCGAGCTTCTCCTCCTGGGCGACGAGCTTCTTACGCGCCTTTACCAGCTCGGACACATCCAGCTCACCCATCACGGTAAGCTGCGCGGCCACTGACAGGCTGCGGTGCATATGCTCCGCAATAGCCTTTCTGATACCGGTCACGGGCAGCTTGGATTTCACCTTTCTCCCCTGATACCCCTCGGCGCCAGCTTCAACCGGCGCTGCCGGCGCCTCTGCCTTCTTGGCTATCTCCCGCTCGATATCTTCCTTAACAATCCTGCCTTCAGGGCCGCTGCCAGCTACCCCGGCGATGTCTATCATATGTTCCTCGGCCATGCGGCGCGCCACCGGAGATATCTTAACCCGCTCTTCCTCAGCCGGGGCAGGGGCTTCCTTGGCTTCGGCAGCCTCTTCGACTACCTTGCCCTTCTGCAAGGCCGCCAGCTCCTTCTCGGTGGCCATGATAAGGCCCGCCGCCGAGCCAATCGGTGCTTCTTTACCCGCCTCGACTAAGATGTGCAGGAA
>DUEB01000112.1 GCA_011176655.1 Dehalococcoidia bacterium
GCGGCAAAATCAAGGACTTCGTCATCGTTGATACCGGCCATGACCACCATGTTAATCTTAACCGGACTGAGCCCGACCGCCCGAGCCGTCTCAATGCCGGCGAGCACATCGCCAATCCGGGAGCTACCGCGGGTAATAGCCTTAAACCTGTCCGGCTTAAGGGTATCCAGGCTTACATTAACGCGACTCAGACCGGCCCGCTTTAGCTCAGCCGCATAACGGCTCAGCAGCGTCCCGTTGGTCGTCAGGGAAATATCGTCTACCGCCTCCACCTGCCTGAGCATCTCCACCAGGGTGGCTATCCCCAGCCTTACCAGAGGCTCGCCACCGGTGAGCCTGACCTTATTTATGCCCAGCTCAGCCGCCGCCGTGACTACAGTGCGGATTTCCTCATAGCTAAGGACATCCAGATGGGACATCTGATGAATACCGGCTACCGGCATACAATAGATACAGCGCAGATTGCAGCGGTCGGTCACCGATACGCGCAGATAGTTTATGGGACGCTGAAAAGAATCACAAAGCCCGGTCATAATCCTAACCCAGCCAGCACCTTAGGCACCTGTCGCGCCGCTTGCCCCCGATGGCTAATCCTGTTTTTTACCTCCAGTGACAACTCCGCCATCGTCTTAGCCAGCTCCGGGAGATAGAAGACAGGGTCGTAGCCGAAACCTTCCCTCCCCACCGGCTCAATGGTTATCAGTCCCCGGCACTCCCCGGAACACAGCTCTACCCTGCCTTCAGGCGTGGCGATGGCAATGACACACCGGAAACGAGCCGAGCGCTTCTCCCGGGGCACACCCTCAAGCCGCGCCAGAAGGTAGCTAATCCGCTCCTCATCCGAAGCCCCCTCCCCGGCACAGCGCGCCGACAGGCAACCGGGTTCACCACCTAAAATGTCAACCTCAAGCCCGGAGTCATCAGCCAGGGCTACTAACTGGCTCTCCGCCGCCAGAGTCATCGCCTTTAATCTGGCGTTCTCTTCCAGACTCTCCCCTACCTCGCTGACGGCAGTAGTGATACCCTGTTCTTCCAGGGTAACCAGACGAAAGGGCAGGCTCCGAAGCAGGCTTCGATACTCACGCACCTTAGCCTGGTTACCTGTCGCCAGGAGCAACTTCCTCAATAACCTAACCTCGGGGGTAGCAAAACCGCTTCAGAGACTAGTGATGAACTCATCGAGGCTCATCGCCGCCATAGTCATCGTCTGGAGGGTGCCTCTGGAGCCCAGCTCCATAGCCAGCTTGGACACGGCAACGTTATCCGGCGCCTCCAGAATGTTGAC
>DUEB01000113.1 GCA_011176655.1 Dehalococcoidia bacterium
AATGATAGTCCCCGCCATCAAAAAGTGCAATAGGGGCAGGCTTGCCCCGACAGCTGGGAAAAACATAAATGATGCTGCTTTATCTTATGTCCAGCGAGTAGATGCCGAGGGCAATCTTCTATGGGGAACGCAGGGAATCAGGCTCGACCGCTGAAAAGGCTCGCCGGCTCGCCGCTAGAGCCGTATCTCGCCGCGTCCCCGTTCAGTATGTTTCTGTCTCACATCGTCGAGTGAGCTATAGGCCCAGATGATTTCGTTTATCCCGGAGAAGAGCTCACCGTCATGCTCATCACCGGTGCCGAGCAATCTCTTAAACTCAATGGTCGTTTCGCCCCCTTCTTCCCTACCCCCGAAGTCAACAATATCATCACTGCCCCCAAGCTCGCTATCGGCACTAC
Organism: Dehalococcoidia bacterium; assembly: GCA_011176655.1. GTDB lineage: Bacteria > Chloroflexota > Dehalococcoidia > Dehalococcoidales > UBA5760 > UBA5760. The sequence continues at coordinate 399 of DUEB01000113.1, forward strand.
AAGGGCCGAGGTCGCCGGTGCTGAACATATCAAGAACGCTGGCCTCTCCGTCCCGGACAAAGCCGAGCACCATATCCGTCTCCCGATGCAGCGGCTCCGGCTGAAAACCCACCGCCACCCAGCCAGCGGTCTTAGCCTTGATACCGAGATAGACATAGCGCCCATCAGAGTTCCAGTGTATCTCATAGTCCCCGTAGCTCGTTTGGCCGGCATATTCGCCAGCCGTAATGATGCCATCAGCCAGCCACCCGTCGGCAGCCGGCCCCGGGGGCGCTCCCCGGCATGATGCGCCGAGGACAGCAAGCAGCATAAAGAGCGCCATAAACAAAGCGACATATAATCTCGTCACAGAGATTTACCTCCGGCAATTGAGGAGAGAGTCTTGGAATGCTCGGCAGACCATTTCGAAACTAAGATTCCTCAAGGTTACTCAGCGTCAGCTGTACCAGTTCGGAAAGCGCCGGATGAATATGAATACCGTCGTTTATCTCGTCCCCATGCCCCCCGGACTGCATGGCATTAACCACCTCCTGAATCAGTATCGGGGCATAGGGGCCGATAATGTGAAAACCCAGTATCCGGCGGCTGTCTCTGGCTACGATAGCCTTGGCGAAGCCCTCGTTTTCCATCATGGCTTCACCCTTGGCGACATCAGAATATTTAGCCCTGCCTACCAGGACATCGTGCCGGGCCCGGGCCGCCTCTTCGGTCAGCCCTACCGAGGCAATCTGGGGACAGGAATAGACGGCGTGGGGTATGGCGCTATAGTCCATCTTCACCTTATCGTCGTGTAAGGCGTTATGGGCGGCGATGGCCGCCTCCCGATTGGCGACATGGGTAAACATCTGCTGTCCATTAGCGTCGCCCACGGCAAAGATGTTTTTCTTACTGGTCTCAAGGTAGTCGTTAACCTTTACGAAGCCTCTCTTATCCGTCTCCACACCGCTATTTTCCACCCTGAGTAAGTCGGCGTTAGACCTTCTGCCCACAGCGACCATAATCTTCCGGGCCGCCATCTCCCGGCGGGCGCCGTTCCGAATATCCCTGACCATAACCTTAACCTCGCCGCCAGCCCCCCTCACCTCCTCAGCCTGGGTGCTCAGGGAAATGTCCAGGCGCCGGCTTAACGCCTTCTTTAAGAGACCGGATATCTCTGCTTCCTCAGCCAGGACGAGCCGGTCTGCCATCTCCAGTATGGTAACCCTGGCGCCCACGGCCGCCAGGAAATGGCCGTATTCCACGCCGATATAGCCCCCACCGATAATTATGACGCTGTCCGGCCTCTCCTTAAGCCCGAGCACGGTCTCATTGGTCAGGTAACCACTACTCTCCAGGCCCTTTATCGGCGGGATAAAAGGGCGGGAGCCACAGGCGATAAAAATCTTATCCCCCCTTATCTCCTCCCCATTCACACTGACAGTGTAATCGCTGCTAAAATGGCCCTCCCCCTTATAGAAGTCCAACTTCGCCATCTGCGAGATAGCCTTTTGCATATGACGCTGGTTTTTGCGCAGGCTCTTTCTCATGCGCTCCATGATAGCCTGAAAGTCAACGCCCATCACCCTGGCGTCTATCCCCAGCTTCCCGGCCTCCTGTATCTCAACGATTCTATCAGCGGGGAAAATCAGCATCTTGGAGGGGATGCAGCCCAGGTTGGGGCAGGTGCCGCCGAGGGGCCCCCTGTCCACCAGAGCCACCTTCCAGCCGCGGGCCAGGGCTTCGTCCACGATGAGCATACCGCTCCCGGAGCCAATTACGATAGCATCATAGTTCTTCACCACATCACCTCCCCGGAGCGCGCCCCCGGACGATAGGTCAAGCCGACTCTAGCTCTTCCAGGGTAACGCCCAACCTGACCCTGGCTGGCGTAGCCTCAACCACGTGCTCGGTAGAAATAATCAGGTCGGTCTTAGACTTTGCCAGGCTAACCTTAAACCCGCTGCTTTCGCCAGTCCAGGCATCGCTGACGATATAATCAACCTTACCCAGTAACCTGCCATTCTTATCAACCACCTCAGCCCCATAC
>DUEB01000114.1 GCA_011176655.1 Dehalococcoidia bacterium
ATTTCCACCGGAGGAATCTCATCCCGGTGCTGGGATAGAGAGCATAGGTCAGCACATCGCCAATATCCCTGGCGATGTCCCCGGTCGCCTCCCTGGCCCTGTCCATCTCCGGCTCCAGGATGTCGGCGGGGCGGCAGGTAATCGGCTCCTGGCCCCGCTCATAGCCATGGAGAATCATCTGCTGCACCGCGGGATCGACAGGGGCAGGCGGCCTGCCATAGAGGCCGTAGACATAGTCCTTGACCTGCTGGGAGACGACCTTGTATCTCCCGAAGAGCACGTTATTGATCGCCTGTGTGCCCACAATCTGGCTGGTGGGCGTGACCAGGGGCGGGTAGCCCAACTCCTTCCTGGTACGCGGCAGCTCGGCATAGACCTCATCGAGCCTATCGAGGGCCCCGGATTCCCTTAGCTGGGCCACCATATTGCTGAACATCCCCCCGGGGATTTGATGCCACAACACGCCGGTGTCGATCACCGCCATTCCCGTCCCGGCCAGGAAATCACGATACCTGGGGGCTATAGACTCGAAATACTCACCCAGCTTGAGAAGCTGCTTCAGGTCGAGTCCGGTATCCCGGGGAGTTCCCTGCAGGGCCACCACCAGGGGCTCCACCGCCGCATGAGAGGTGCGCAGAGCGAAGGGAGCCAGGCAGGTATCGACGATATCCACTCCAGCTTCGATGGCTTTCATCAGGCTCATACAGGCCATGCCGCTGGTGGCGTGGCTATGAAGGTCAACAGGTATTCTGAGGGCCCGCTTGAGAGCGCCAACCAGGTCATAGGCGTCGCCGGGAGCAATGAGCCCGGCCATATCCTTGATACACAGGCTGTCCGCCCCCATATCCTGAATGGCGCGCGCCCTGTTTACGTAGTAGTCGATGTTATACACCGGTCCGCCCAGCCTCGGCTCGGTGAGGGAGTAGGACAGTGTCCCCTGAATGTGCTTGCCGCAGTCCCTGATAGCCTTGAACGCAGTCTCGAAGTTGCGCTCATCGTTGACAGCATCGAAAACACGAAACA
>DUEB01000115.1 GCA_011176655.1 Dehalococcoidia bacterium
AAAAGAAAGAGGCGGCCCTGGTAGAGGAGCTAACCCTGTTAGGCGATATGATGAAGCGGCATGAATGGACTGACTTCGGGCCCAGAGAGGCTGAGGAGGAGGAGAAGCTGGAATCAGAGCTGGATGCGGAGGTATCCCGCCCCGGGACCTCCCCGCGGGAGGGCGAAGACGAAGCTTAGGCTCTGGCGTTCTGGGGCTACTCTTTAGAAGAGGGGTCTATGAATGCGGGATGAAGTTACCGAGTTACTCGATACCGCAATATATAAAGAAATCGCCTCCCAGGCTTTCTACATAGCCGGGCAGGAGAAGACCGACGACTCTGGTGCCAGGTTGCTCATGGAGGAGCTGGCCCAGGAGGAGCTAAAGCACGCCCGCTGGCTGGAGGCGCTTAAAGAGAAGGGGCTGGACAGTCAGGATTGTCAGCGAGACAAGGTGCCCAACCTGATGATTAGCGAATATCTGAGCGGCGGCGACAGCCTGGATGGCGCCGGTGTTCAGGATACCCTGCTCTTTGCCATGAAGCGGGAGCAGCAGTCGGTGGACTTCTATTCGAGGATGATGGGAATAATTAAGGACGAGACTGCCCGGAGTCTGTGCGCCAGGCTGATGCGTGAGGAGCTGAAACACAAGCTGAAGCTGGAGACACTCTACGATGATATGATGGCTGGCGCTGAGGACTAGGCAGCCGTTTCGTCAGCAGAGCGAGGGCGGCAGGTTAAAGAGCCTTTCCGTGGATATGCGGTGTTGCGGTTGGGGCTTTATAAACGAGGGCCGGGGAATACCCCGCAATTGATAATTCGGTTTAAGGCGCCGGAGCTGTCGGCGTGACAGATTTGCAAGGGGGTGTCCAGGTGTCTATTTCTTTCTACGGGAATGAGCTTATCAACATAGCCATCGGTATTGAGCGGCGGGGAATCGCCTTCTACGATGTCCTGGCCCGGTCAACCCAGAACGCTAAGGCGCGTGAAATCTTTCACTACCTGGTCGGTATGGAGCGGGAGCATATCCAGATTTTCCAGGGTATGCTCGATGAGGCGGATAAGTTCGAGGTGCCGGAGGCCTACGCCGGGGAGTATGCGGCTTACCTCCAGGCGCTGGTTGACAGCGCCGTTTTTACCGATGACGCTGTCACCAGCGAGCTGGCGACCCGGTCGGGTAGCGATGCGGCGGCGGTGGAGCTGGGCATCAGCGCCGAGAAGGACTCGATACTGTTCTACTACGAGCTGAGAGAGATGATGCCCAAGCCGGGGCGCGCGACCATTGATAAGATAATCGCTGAAGAAAAGCTGCACCTGAGGCAGCTTTCTGACCTTAAGAAGGCGCTGTCCGCCTGAGGGATGGAGGTTTTTATGGTGGAAGCCAGGATACTGAACGAATACCGCAACATCGCCGTGGTTGGCGCTTCAA
>DUEB01000116.1 GCA_011176655.1 Dehalococcoidia bacterium
GGGCCGCCGCCAGCACGATAAACCCCATGGCGCCGACCGTGGTCCTGGCGTCGAATACCTCGATATTGAGATTGGGGAGTTCGCTTTTTACCTCTTCCCTGGCTTGGGTGGCTGACTTAAAGGTCATACTCAGGTTCGATGATATGGTGGCATTAAAGATGCTGTCCACCTTTTTGCCGAGACGGCGGTAGAGCTCGGCATATTCGCCCGGGGGCGGTGCTGCCGTGGTGGGGAAGTTGCTCGATTTGTTCACCAGTTGAAACAGCTCGTCGGTGGTCTTGATGTCTATGGTGTCGCGATAGGTCCTGTTGTCCAGGTGAAAGACCAGAGGCACCAGGTGGATATCGTACTTGCGGATTAGGTCTTCGGGAATGGAAACGGAGGTATCGGTAACAATAGCTATTTTACCCATGGTCGCCTCCAGTTTTTATTCAGTGTGTTTGATAACAGCCCTGAGCTCTGATTTGAGCGCCCCGATTAGGTCGATTTTAGTGGCCGCCTTGGCTTGATGTATCGTATCCGCGACGTGGGGGGCTTTGCTGGCGCCGTGCAGCTTTCTCACAATCCCGTTGACCCCGAGAATAAGGCCGCCGCCCTGGTCGTATCCCCGTGCCCCGGGCACGTCCTTAAAGAGGCCGATTGATTCCACGAATTTAAACAGTACGTTACCCACGAAGGCGTCACAGACGATAGCATTGGCTTTCCCGCTCATAATCTGGTTGCCTTCTATATTGCCGATGAAGTTCAGGCCGCTTCGTTTGAGGAGCTGGTAGCTTTCCCGGGTCAGTTGATTGCCCTTGGTCTCCTCAGCACCTATGTTGAGCAGGCCTACGGTGGGATTAGCGACGTTGAGCAGCTTCTGGCAGTAAACGGTGCCGATGACGGCAAAGGTGAGCAGTTGGTATGGCCGGCAGTCCATGTTGACCCCGCAGTCGAAGACCACCGTTTTGGGGGCGTCATCAAAGATAGCGCCGCCGATTACCGGTCGTTCCATGCCTTCTATCATGCCCAGATACTGGAGGGCGCTGGTGGCTAAGGCGCCGGTCGGGCCGGCGCTAATCAGGGCATCCGCTTCACCATCTCTTACCAGCTTGGTGGCTACGGCGATGGAAGAATTGGGCTTACGCCGTGCGGCCAGGGCGGGATTTTCGGTCTCCTCAATGGTCTCATCCGCCCCGATGCAGTAAACGGGTAGCTGAGCGGTGTTAAGCTTAGCCAGCTCGGCTTCTATAATATCGGGAAGACCGACCAGGGCTACCTCGACGTCACCCCTCTCGGCAGCTATGACCGCGCCCTTAATCAGCTCGCCGGGGGCATAGTCCCCCCCCATGGCGTCCACAGCTATGGTAACCCTCTGGTTAGCCTTTGTCATAAAACCTCCTTCTGTCTCGGATAGTGCCTGATATTTAACCTTTATGAGTGATTGGCTGGCTCAGACCTTGCTAGCGAAGGCATAATCGATAAATCCCCGGCCGTTGTGAACGGCAACACTGGCCGATTCTTCGGCAACATAGAGCCAGTCGAACTTAAGCTCGGAGAGGAGCCTTCCCTTCAAATCCTCTGCCCGGTCAACGGCGCCGCGGGTGTAGCCGATAACACCGTATAGTTTGTGGTTGCTACCCCTTTCCTTGGTCAGTTCCACCAGCTTATCCAGTATCTGGGCGGCGGTCTTGGCTCTGGCTACCGGCTTTACGGTGCCTCCGGTAGAGGCGTCGACCTCAATGA
>DUEB01000117.1 GCA_011176655.1 Dehalococcoidia bacterium
CCGCTAATGAGCCTGAGTAAGGTGGTCTTCCCGGCACCATTGGCGCCGATGACAGCCACAATATCCCCTTTACGCGCGACAAAGCTCACCCGGTTGACCGCAACCAGGCCGCCGTAGGCCATTGATACGTGCTTGGTCTCCAGGACGGATTGTTTTCTAATCTTCCCTGTTCCCTTTTCAGACACTGCTATTCTCTCCGGCCTGACGGGACCGTCTGCTCTTAACCAGCATTCTTGCCCGGCGCTCCAGTTTGCCACATACTGAAACCAGCCCCTGCGGCATGAACAGCAGCGTCGCCACCAGGATAACGCCATAAGCTACAAGCTCATAGGCACCTGTGGGTCCACCTACTATCACTGGCATGACTTCCTGCAAGAACTGGGTCAGGCCCACCATCAGCCCTACCCCGAGGAAGGCTCCCCAGGGGTTTGCCAGCCCGCCTATGATGGCCATTATGGCCACCCGGACTGAGAACTGAACGCCGAAGGCCCCGGGCTCTATGCAGCTTGTATACTGAGCATAGATGCCGCCGGCTATCCCGGCATAGATGGCTGCCACCGTGAACACCTCCACCTTGTACCTCATAATATTCACTCCCAGCACCTGAGCCGTGTCCTCACTCCCTCCAGAAAGGGCGTTCATGGCCCTCAACGCCCTCCCGACCCGGGACTCGACCAGATTCAAGGAGAACATCAGCAGCAGAATACCCACCGCCCATACCAGATAGTAGGTGAACAGCGAATGCGACATAAGCTCACCTGAAGGAAGTCGGGGGATGAGCGCCATTCCAGTCGCCCCACCGGTGAGGCCTGAAACGTTCACACAAAGATAGTAGAAAATGAGGTTCACCGTCAGCGTCACCCCCGCTATGATAAGGCCGCGAAGCCGGAGCACAACTCTCCCGACACCAGCAGCGACGGCTCCGGTCACCGCCACCGCAACAAGAAGGGCTGCCCACGGCGATACATCGTACTGCGTGGTGAGAATGCCATAGCCGTAGGCGCCCAGCCCGAAGAACACTCCCTGCCCCAGAGACACCTGCCCCGCGAACCCCATGAGCAGAATAAGCCCCATAGCCACAATAGCATACAGCCCTATATCCACCATGACTACAACGGAGTAAGGCCCAGCCACAAGCGGGACTGATGCCAGCACCGCGGCGCATATCACCAGCGCCCGCCGTCCAGAGCCATCTGTCAAGATCGTCCTTCTCATCTCTTTCCCGGCCGGTGCGGAGGCCGGCCTCTCTATGCCCTTTCTGGAGCGCCCAGCAGCCCGCGGGGGCGGCAGAGGAACACTATCAGCAGGACGCCCAGGGCAAGGACATCATGGTAGCTCGA
>DUEB01000118.1 GCA_011176655.1 Dehalococcoidia bacterium
GACTCAGGCTGAGGAAGTCAGTGTTGCCGGACGGATTACCGCCGTAAGACGAATGGGCAAAAGCTCGTTTGTGGACATAAGCGACGGCTCCGGAAAGATGCAACTGTTGTTCCAGGACACAGACGGACTTGATGAGAAGCTCCGTAACCTGCTCAAAGACCTGGACATCGGGGATATTATCGGCGCCCAGGGCAAGGTGCTTCGCACCAAGAGCGGGGAGCCTACCGTTCGGGTAGACGACTTTACCCTGCTGGCGAAGTCGCTGCAGCCCCTGCCCGAGAAATGGCACGGGCTCAGTGATACCGAGACGAGATACCGCCAGCGCTACCTGGACCTCATCGCCAACCCCGAGACGAAGAACGCCTTCAAGGTAAGGAGTCAGGTCATTTCCGCCATCCGCCAATTCCTGAACGAGCGCGGCTTTCTGGAAGTGGAAACACCGGTCCTTCAGCCATCAGCCGGCGGGGCTCTGGCACAACCCTTCGTCACCCACCACCAAGCCCTTGGCCGCGACCTCTACCTGCGTATCGCCCTTGAGCTACACCTCAAGAGGCTAATCGTGGGCGGGTTTGACAAAGTCTACGAGCTGGGGCGCACCTTCCGCAATGAAGGCATCTCTACCCAGCACAACCCCGAGTTCACCATGCTGGAGAGCTACCAAGCCTACGCCGACTACCATGATGTCATGGCCATGCTGGAAGAAATGGTATCTCAGGTAAGCCAGCAGGTGCTGGGCACCACCGAGGTCAAGTTCGGCGAAGACACCATCGACTTTAAGCCGCCCTGGAAGCGCCTCAGTCTGCGCGACGCCGTCAGGGAATACAGCGATATTGACTTCGTTAAATACCCTACTGCCGACGGTCTGCGGGGAAAGATGCGCTCCATGAATATTGAGGTTGACCCGCACAAAAACTGGGCAAAGCTGGTTGACGAGCTCCTCAAGACCTTCGTTAGACCCGGGCTTATCCAGCCCACCTTTGTCCTTGACTACCCCGTTTCTATGTCGCCGCTGGCTAAATCAAAGCCGGGAGAAGAGCGGGTGGTCGAGCGCTTTCAAGCCTTCGCCGGCGGCATGGAGATTGCCAACGCCTACACCGAGCTTAACGACCCCATCGAGCAGAGGGAGCGCTTCACCGAGCAGCTAAAGGAACGCCAGGGAGAAGATGAGGAGCGCTGGACGATTGACGAGGACTTCCTTCTGGCGCTGGAGTACGGCATGCCCCCCACCGGCGGGCTGGGGGTGGGTATTGACCGCCTGGTGATGCTGCTTACGAATCAACCCTCCATCCGCGAGGTAATACTGTTTCCGCAACTGAAGGAGAGGGGATAATTACCTAAAATAATAAAGAGCCCCGGTAAGACAAGGAACCGAAGCACCAGCCCAGCTCTTCACTCCACATGCCTCAGGGCTTCCTTTGCCAGCTCTTCAAAGTAGATGGCGTAGGTTTTTCGCCCCGGCTGCCCTCTGAAACATCTAACGAAAGGTTCTAGTCTCTGCCACATAACCAACGCCCGCTCCCATATCCAGGCCGGCGCCTCCTTCCTGCGCCCGTGGCCCCTGAGCAGCACAAAGCCTACCTTGTCCAGGTTCTTAATCGTCCTCTCTATGGCATACTTGGTGTATCGCTCGGTGGTGTCAGTGTCAATTTTCTTCACCAGCTCATCGGTGATACCAGCATTTACCAACTGGTAGATTATCTCCCTGTCCTTTCGAGCCTGCTCATCATCCAAATCGTCCATTAGCTTGAGAAAGGTATCGAAATTCATCTGCCTGCGCAGCGCCCTCATCTGCGAGAAGGAAACGCTGGCCAGCACTGAGATGGCTGCGGCAGACACAATAGTGGTGATAAGCGCTAGTTCCATAGATTCTAAAGCGCCTCCTGATATATCAGCATAAATAGTATACTAACGCTGAGTCTTAAGCAAGAGCCGCCTTTGACTATGCGCCCCGAGAAGACCCCCGGTAAACTACCACGGGCCAGCTACCGCACCCATTTTCCTTATGCTATAATGAGGACAATATATAATCACTCCCAAACCGAGTTCAGGTCAGGTAGCGAGATAGCGATGCTCTTAACCGGCCAGCCGCAAGTCCGTGAGGTAGCACTGTTTCCCCAGTTAAAGGAGAAGGGGTAAGAGGAGGAGCATGGAAAATCTGGAAGCCGATTTTCACGAGGAGATGCTTTCCCTCTATGAGAGAGCCAAGAACGAATGTAACTACCATGCCGACCGCTTTCACCAGGAGGTAAAAGAGATGGGCGGCCTGGCGGTAGCCAGGGAGCGGCTCTCCAGCCACACGCCGAGAAACGCTC
>DUEB01000119.1 GCA_011176655.1 Dehalococcoidia bacterium
TGGTTGATTGACTGCGGGGTAAGGCCGATATGCCCCATCACCGGTATGCCGCAATCTACGACAGCCCTTACCTTATCGGCCACGGTTATGCCCCCTTCGAGCTTGACTGCCTGGGCGCCCGCCTCCTGAATAAAGCGGGCCGCATTACGCTGGGCATCGGCAGTGCTGGTGTGATAGGTCATGAAGGGCATATCGCCGACCACCAGGGCATTCCTGGTGCCCCTGACCACCGCCTTGGTGTGGTGCAGCATCTCCTCTATGGTCACCGATATGGTTGATTCGTAGCCCAGAACGACCATGCCCAGGCTGTCCCCCACCAGAATCATTGGTATCCCCGCCTCATCGACTATCCTGGCCATAGCGTAGTCGTAGGCGGTGAGCATGGCGATTTTCTCGCCCTTTTGCTTCATTTCCCGTATCTTACTTATCGAAGTCCGCATCGGCTCTCCTTACAGAGGTAGTGCTTCGGTCAGCCATTTAGTGTCAACGACCGCATTGTTAGCATCAACGTATACCAGTCTGGGCAGGAAGCCAGGGGCTTCGTCATCGGCGATATGGCAGTAACTAAGGATAATAATGATATTTCCCTTGGCCGCCAGCCTGGCGGCGGCGCCATTGATGCAAATCTCGCCGGACCGCTCGCCCTTGATGGCGTAGGTGGTAAAACGGGCGCCGTTATTGAGGTTGAGCACCTGCACCTGCTCGTAGGGCAGGATGTCGGCGGCCCGCATCAGCCCCTCGTCGATGGTAATACTGCCCTCGTAATCAAGATTGACGGTGCTCACCCGGGCGCGGTGGATTTTGCTCTTAAGCATTATTCTCATAAGCTCCTCTCCCATTGGCATCTTATAGCTTTACCGCTCTAAAGCAGCCCTTAGCTCTTCCGCCTGCCGCCCGCTTATTCTCCCCTTGGCCAGGGCGATGGGAATAGTCTTGAGACCGAGTTCCCGATAGCTACTCAGCGTGTCCGGAGAAACCCTTTCCAGGGCCTCAAGGTGTTTCTTTATGGTGCCGCTATCGCCCCGGGCAATGGGCCCGGTGAGACACTGCGGCAAGCCAATAGTTTCCAGGTTGTGGACTGTGCCCCGTATCAGGGGCAGTAACGCCTCGGTAGCCTCTTTTCTGGGAACACCGAAGGTCTGCCACAGGTCGGTAGCCATCTTGACCAGGGTTACCAGGTAGTTACAGGCCATAACCGCCGCCGCATGATAGACGGCTTTATCGCCTGGCTTTAGTTTAATCCAGCGACCGCCGAGGGCATTAGCCATCTCCTGGAGTATGCCGAGCAGGGGCGCCTCCGCCTCCAGGGTGAAGGTCGAGCCAGGCATATTTTCCATAGCCTGCCCGGCGCCGGCAAAGGTCTGAAGAGGGTGGAAGACACCCACACCGGCCCCCGCCTTCCGAGCCGGCTCCAGAATACCGGTTGAATCGGCGCCGCTACAATGCACCACCATTTGTCCCTCACGCCACTTAACCTGCGTAGCTACGGAGGCGATAACATCATCGGGGGTAGCGATAAAGACAAGCTCAGCAGTATCGGCTACTTCTTGGTTAGTGGTAACCGGCAGGCAGCCACTGATAGCCTGCGCCAGTCTCTTGGCTGAGGTATGACGCCGACTGCTTGCCGCGACCACGGGATAGCCCCGGCGGCTTAGCTTAAGAGCCAGGGCGCTGCCGATGGTACCGGCGCCGATAAAACCTAATTTGAGCACGCTACTTTCCATCACGGTAGACTAAATAGAAA
>DUEB01000012.1 GCA_011176655.1 Dehalococcoidia bacterium
CCAGGATGTCGTCGATAATCTGGAAGGCAATCCCCAGATTATAACCGTAGTCTTTCAGCGCCGTAATCATCCCTTCCGGTGCCCGGCTCAGGATAGCCCCGGACTCGGTAGCCAGGGTAATCAGGGAGGCAGTCTTGGCCGCAATCCTGGCCAGATACTGCTCCCGCGTCTGCTCCAGACTAAAGGCACTGAAAGACTGATTCAATTCTCCCTGAGCAATGGTCATAATAGCCCGGGCGAAGAGCCTTATGACCCGCGGGTTTTGAGTCTCGCTGACGAGCTCTTCCGCCTGGGCAAGGAGATAGTCCCCGAGCAGTATAGCCTTATCCTCACCCCATACCTTGTTAATCGTGGGGTGACCACGCCGAAGCGGAGAGTGGTCAATGGCATCGTCATGAACCAGGGTCGCCGTGTGCAGCACCTCAAGCGCCGCCGCCATGGGCAAGAGACAGCCGGGGTCGTAGTGATAGAACCTGCCTGATAAGAGCACCAGAGCGGGGCGGACCCTCTTGCCGCCACCTCCCAGGCTGTGTGCCAGGAGCTCAGCCAGCCAGGAGGGGCTGACCTGGCTCACCGCCTTCAGCCTGGCTTCCACCTTAGCCAGGTCTTCCCGAACCGGCTCGTATATTGTGCCCAGTGACAATAAACTCCTCCAGCCTTACTAACCACCGCCCTGCCCCAGACGGCTGAGTTCTTCTTCAATCAACCCTTCATCAAGCTTGGTGAACAGGGGCTGTGGGGGGAGCAACCTCTGGCCCGGCTCGGGAACACGCAGCCGCCAACCGTCACCCGCCACGCTACCCTCAAAACCGAGGAACTCATGTAGCCTCTGAGAGCTAAAGGGCAGGAAGGGATAGAGCACCGTCCTCAGGCAGGAGATGACGATGATAGCTGTGTATAAGGTGGTTGCCGCCGCCGACTTATCATCCTTAATCACCTTCCACGGGGACTTCTCCTCCAGGTAGCGGTTGGTCTCCTGGGCTAAGGACACCGCCTGTCTTATCGCCTCCCGAAAACGGCAGCGGGAAAGAAGCTCGCTCGTGGCACTAATCGTATCCCGGGCCAGGGCAGTAATCTCCAGGGTGCGCTCATCAAAGCCTCCTGGTGCCGGCACACAGCCGGCGAAGTTACGGTAGGTGAAGGTGAGCACCCGATGCACCAAGTTTCCGTAGGTGGCTACCAGCTCGTCGTTGTTACGCCGCACAAACTCACGCCAGGAGAAATCGGTATCGCTGGTCTCGGGCATAGCCGCCGACAGCAGGTAGCGCAGCGGGTCGGGGTCGTAACGCGCTAGGTAATCGGGCAGCCAGACCGCCCAGTTGCGACTGGTGGAGAGCTTTTTGCCCTCAATCATCAAGAACTCGTTGGCCGGAACATCATAGGGTAGATTCAGGTCTCCGTAGCCCATCAGCATCGCCGGCCAGATAATGGTATGAAAGACGATGTTATCCTTACCGATAAAATTATATATCTTGGTAGAGTTATCCTGCCAGTAGTCACGCCACCTTTCCGCATCTCCGCCGGACTCAGCCCACTCCTTAGCCGCCGAAAGATAGCCAATCACCGCCTCAAACCAGACATAGAGCCGCTTACCCTCGAAGCCCGTAAGCGGCACCGGCACCCCCCAGTCTATATCCCGGGTAATCGCCCGGTCCTTGAGCCCTCCCTCCAGATAGCGCAGGGTGAAGTTGAGGACATTCTGCCGCCAGTGGGTCTGCTGCTTTACCCAGGCGAGAAGCCGGTCCTGGAAGGCGGAGAGCCGAAAAAAGAAGTGCTCCGAGTCCCGGAACTCCGGAGCGCCATTGCAGAAGGAGCAATACGGGTTAACCAGCTCGGCCGGGCTGAGAGGCTTACCGCAGTCATCACACTGGTCACCACGCGCCCCGCCAGCCTGACAGTAGGGGCAGGTGCCCTCAATATAGCGGTCGGAGAGGAAGCGCTGGCAGCGAGGACAGTAGGGCTGTGACACCGTAGCCCGATACAGATAGCCCTTGTCGAGCAGGTTAAGGAAGAAGTCCTGGGCTACCGCGGCGTGGTTAGCCGTGCCCGTTGAGGTAAACAGGTCAAAAGAGATGCCAAACCTCTGAAACGAATCCAGAAACTCGCCGTAATAGCGAGCCGCTATCGCCTCCGGTTTTATGCCCTCTCTCTCCGCCCTCAGGGTTATCGGCGTGCCGTGCTGGTCGGAACCCGATACCATCAGAACCTGGTTACCCTTGAGGCGATGGTAGCGGGCAAATATATCCGCCGGGAGATATGCCCCCGCAATCTGGCCCAGATGCAGCGAGCCATTAGCATAGGGCCAGGCCACCCCGATAAAAACTCTCTCAGCCACAGCTTTTCCTCTTGAATTATTAGCCGGCGCCACCAGCTGGTAACAGGAGTCCTACGACTGCTCCGGGAAGAAGGTAAGCACCCGCTCCCGCTTGTCTTCCCGATAGCGGGCGTATCCCTTCTCCAAACAGCAGGCCGCGCACAGGTTCACGACGGCACCGTCCTCCTCTTCGATAATCAGGTAACGCTCGGCATGCGGGATAATCCGGTGACACCCGTCACACTCAACGTTACCCAAAGATATACACCCTCGACGCATGATACACCCCCAATCGACATAAAGCTATACTACCGTAGCAGCTCAGGCAAAGCCAGAAGCCTAACCCAGTCTAAGCCAGGCACGATACAGCTCCCTCCGGGAGAGGCCCGTTTCCTCAGCCACCCTGGCGACGGCCTCTCGGGCGCTTGCCCCGGAGCGGCGTAGCTCACCCAGATGCTGCTCAATATCCTCGGTCAGCCGCGGCGCCTCCGCCTCCCCCCTACCGGCGATAACCAGGGTAAACTCCCCCCGCGGCTGGGTAAAGTGCGCCCGCGCCTCACTGACCACCCCCCGGAAGACCTCCTCATGAACCTTGGTCAGCTCACGGCATACCGCCACCCGCCGGTCACCCAGGACGCTGAGAATATCATCCAGGGCCGCCTCCAGGCGGTGCGGCGTCTCCAGGGCGATAATAGTGCCCTCTTCACCAGCCACCGACTCCAGCCGCTGCCGCCGACTGCCCGCCCTGCGAGGTAGAAAGCCCAGGTAGATAAACCTATCGGTGGGCAGCCCGGAAACCACCAGCGCCGTAATCACGACCGAGGCTCCGGGAACCGGCACTATCGGAACCCCGCGCCCGGTGGCGGCGACCACCAGTTCATAGCCCGGGTCGGATATCCCCGGCATACCGGCGTCAGCCACCAGGGCCACATCACCGCTCTCAAGGCAGTCCAGAATATAAGCCATCTTCACCCGCTTATTGTGCTCGTGGTAGCTCGTAAGCGGCGTCTTGATGTCATAGGCGGCCAGAAGCTTTCTGGTGCGGCGGGTGTCCTCAGCCGCGATAAGATTTACCTCTCGCAGGGTGCGCAGAGCACGCAGGGAAATATCCTCCAGGTTGCCGATCGGGGTCGCCACCAGGTAAAGTGCCGCCATCGCCTTCTATCTTCCTCTGACCACGCCTATTATAACCTTATAACTCGGCACTCGTCTATACCGGTTGACAAACGAATAAATGATTCGTATCATCGTATCATCGTAGTAACCCCTTAGTTGAATACCCGAATACCTGACTGAAAAGGAGATGCTATGAGACAGGTAACTATTATCACCGACGGCGTCGCTACCGTGCCCGCAGAGGTAGTCCGAGAGTACGACATCTTAGTAGCCCCCTTCCACATCAAGATGGACGGCAAGGATTACCTGGAAACGGAAATGGACCGGGAACAGCTCTATACCCGACTCAGGAGTAAGGAGAACCTGCCCACCACCTCACCCCCCTCTCCCGGCGAGTTCTTAGAGCTGTGTAAGCAGGCAAGCCAGCAGGCACCGGCCATCCTGATTATTGTTCTGACCAGTGGCTTCTCCCAGGCATATAACTCAGCGCTGAACGCTAAAAGTTTAGCCGCCAAGCAGCTACCCGGTGTCACCGTTGAGGTCTTTGACTCCCTCACCGTGGTCGGCGGCCAGATGCTGGTCACCATCGGGGCGGCCAAGGCAGCCCATGAAGGCAAGAGCCTGCCCGAAGTAATTGAGGCCACCGACAGCATAAGGCAGCGCGTGGCCTCGCTCGCCCTGAGAGAGTCCCTGTTTCACTTTGACCGCAGTGGCCGAGCAGGCAAGGCTAAGGACTGGGCCAAGTCCGAAATCACCACCACAACATTGCTGGAGACCAGCGCCGCCAGTGGCGGAGTGACCAAACCGCTATTAAGAGAGCGCACCCTGACTAAAGCCATCGACGCCACGCTCGACATGTTAGCCGAAAGGAGCCCGGGTAAGCGGTTACACATAGCGATAACCCACACCAACGCCCCTGATAAAGCTGAGACGCTGAGGAAGAAGCTCGTCTCACGGTTTAACCCGGTTGAGGCCTACCTCAACGAGTGCTCAATGGTGGCGGCGGCCATCAACGGAGAGGGCTTGGTCGAGTTCGGCTGCTACGCCGAGGACTAGGCGGCACCCCCAGCCCCATGATAAAACCCCCTTCCGAGGCACCCGGTCAGGTCAGGGGGTAAAGCGACCAAGCGCAGCCATATTTTAAGCCACCGGGCTACTTATTGACCGCCCCCGTAAAGCAGCCACTTTCCCTTCGCTTCCTTGACTTTGAAGCCTTATCTTTGATATAGTTCCAGTTTAAGAAGGGTGAGCAAAATGGCTATTCCTCAGTTCAAGCAGTTACGACGGGCCTACGGTTTTGATGAGGTGGCGATAGTCCCCGGGGAGGTAACCATTAACCCCGACCAGACAAACACCGAACTCAAGGTTGAGGACATCACCTTCACCATCCCCATCATCGCTTCGGCTATGGATGCGGTGACCGACGTTAACTTCGCCATCCTGTTGAGTAAGCTGGGGGGGCTCGCCGTTCTCCACCTAGAAGGGGTGCAGACCCGGTATCAGCAGCCCCAGGAGATACTTCTTCAGATTGCCCAGGCATCCGATACCGAGATTACCCCCCTGCTTCAGAAGGTCTATTCCCAGCCGATTCAGGAGAACCTGGTCGGTGAAAGAATAGAGGCAATCAAAAAAGCCGGGGCCGTATGCGCCGTTTCGGCGACACCAGCCAATACCAAACGCCTGTCCCCGATAGCCGTCGAAGCCGGAGCCGACATTCTGGTTGTCGCCTCGACGGTGACCACCGCCCGGCACACCTCCAAAAGCTACCGCGGACTGTCGTTCTCCGAGCTCCGTAAGACGCTGCCCATGCCCATTATCGTGGGCAACTGTGTCAGCTACGGCGCCTGTCTGGAGCTAATGAGAACCGGTATCTCCGCAGTCCTGGTCGGTGTTGGCCCCGGGGCCGCCTGCACCACCCGCGAGGTCATCGGTGTCGGCGTCCCCCAGATAACGGCCACCATAGACTGCGCCGCCGCCCGGGATGAGTACCAGCGCGAGTCGGGGAGATACGTCCCCGTAATTACCGACGGCGGTTTTCGTAAGGGCGGAGACCTGTGTAAAGCCCTGGCCGCCGGGGCCGATGCCGTAATGCTCGGCTCCATTCTGGCTCAAGCCAAAGAGGCCCCAGGGCTGGGTTATCACTGGGGCATGGCCCACCCACACCCAGCCCTCCCCAGAGGAACCCGAATCAAGGTCGGCGTCTCCGGCTCACTGGAACAGATTCTGTTTGGCCCCGCCTCAGTCACCGATGGCAGCCAAAACCTCATGGGGGCAGTTCGCACCGCCATGGGCGTCTGCGGCGCTTTTACCATTCCGGAGATGCACCAGGCTGAGATGGTGGTGGCTCCCGCCATTACCACCGAAGGGAAGTTCTGGCAACTATCAAGGTCGCCGGGCTAGTGCTATAATGCACGGTAGTTCCTTAGACCTGGAAGCGCAGGGGTAGTCTCGATGCTATACAAAATCTCCCTGGGAACGTCTGACATTAACAAATACCGCCTGATACAGAGCCGGGAGCTTATCGATGAAGTGGTAAGCCTGGGGAGAGAACTAAAGGGGCTGCGCCTGTGTCACATCAACTCCACGCCCTTCGGGGGTGGGGTCGCCGAACTCCTGGTCTCCTACATTCCCCTGCTGCGCGCCTTAGGCATTCAAGCCGACTGGCAGGTGATACGCGGCGACCGCCACTTCTTTACCATCACCAAAGGGCTGCATAACGCCCTCCAGGGGGCGCCGCTTAGCGAGATTAAAAAGCAGAGCGTGAGAAGAAGGTATCTGTCCAATAACCTGAGTAATGCCCGTGAGCTTGACCCCGACTACGACGTCTTTATCGTTAACGACCCTCAGCCGGCGGCCCTGCGCCACTACTCGCCGGACAGCAGAGCCAAATGGATATGGCGCTGCCACGTAGATAGCTCCCAGCCGGACGCCACGGTGTGGAACTTCCTGCGCCCCTACATTCAGGAGTACGACGCTGCGGTCTTCACCACCGAGAAGTTCGTGCCCCGGAACCTTCGCCTCAGCAGAATCGCCACCATGGCCCCCGCCATCTGCGCCTTCAGCTCCAAGAACATGTTTATCAAGAAGTATATCTGCCGGGAAATGCTGGAAAACCTCGGCTTCGACCGCAACCGCTTCCTGATTACCCAGGTATCCCGCTTCGACCGCTGGAAAGACCCCTTCGGCACCATCACTGCCTACCGCCTGGCCAAAAAGGAGATACCGGGCCTGCAGCTAGCCATGATAGGCAGCTTCGCCCAGGACGACCCGGAAGGCTGGGATATGTACGCCGACATCCATGCCGAAGCCGATAAAGACGATGACATGTTTATCTACTCCAACCTCACCGGCATCGGTAACATGGAGGTTAACGCCTTTCAACGGGCCAGCGACGTGATTATCCAGAAGTCAATCAGGGAGGGTTTCGGGCTGGTAGTCGCCGAAGCGCTGTGGAAAGAGACGCCGGTAATCGCCGGTAACGCCGGCGGTATCCCCCTGCAGATGACCGGTGGGCTCAGTAACTACCTGGTGAACAGCGTCGAGGAGTGCGCCGAGAAGATAGTCTATCTGCTGCGTAACCCGGCCGCCTGCCAGCGCTTAGGTGAAGAGGGCAGGGAGATTGTTACCCGCGACTTCCTCATGCCCCGACTGGCACGAGACGAACTGAGACTGATAAAGAGCCTGGTAGACAAAAAGCCAGCTCTACTAACAAGCACCAAACCGGACACCGGAAATCACTAGGGCAGCTCTTCTTCACTCTCCAGTCCCGCTTCCCCGCTAATCTTAGGCAGCAACGCCCCTACCTTACCCCGCCTTATGCGGGAGGGGAAGGCAAGCTTATTAACCGCCTCCCGGAGCTGTCCCAGTCCCCCACTGGGTCGGCCATCACCCAGTTCCAGGATGACCCCATCCACCCCGGCCTGCCACAGCATCCTGAGCTCAGCGGCGGTCACCTCCGGCGGCACCGGCACCAACAAGGGTTTAGTCAGCAACCGGCTAGCGCGCTGGAAGAGCATCAACTGCTGCCAGGTAACAGGCAAGCCGTCCTCCTTCTTGACCGAGATGAGCACGCCGTCCACCGGCAGTTCGTCAATCGTTCTCAGCAAGCCTCCGTCCAGCGTCGCTTCAACCTCCAGTATCCTGCCCGCTCCGGTATCTTCCAGAACCCCGAGCGGCATCTTAGCCGGGAAGACTATGAAATCACAGCCTGAGTCTTTTACCTGCCGACCCTTGCGCCGGGTAGAGCCATTAAGCCAGCCGCCCCAGGGGATATCGGGCACCGCAGCCGCACACTGCCGGAGGGTCTTAGAATCACCCCCCGACCCGGAAATACCCAGTAAGCCGGCGTCAGCCCCGGCCACCAAATCAGCCAGATTGCCCGCGGCAGCCCGAGCCAGGCTGGCAACCAGCAGTATTTTAGGCTCCGGGGAGACCGGCTTTCCTCGCCCGAACCCCATCGGCTGAGCCACCGCTCCCGAAGCCTGTCTCAGTCTTCTCAGTCTATCGATAAATTTGCTCACATCTTACCTCCGTAGCTAAAAGAAAATTATAGATAAAACCACCGAGAAATGCAAAGAAAACTCCCAACCCCCCAACCCTACCTTGCTTTGAGGGCTGTTATTTTGCATTATGTTATGTTAGAATATTTATGTTAATAAGGAACTCCGGTTCCCCCGAAGGCAGGAAGATGAAAGCGGATATTGAGAGCTTCCTTAACTATCTCACCGTAGAGAAGGGCTTTTCCCAGAACACGGTGGCCGCCTATCGCAATGACCTCTCCCAACTGGCCAGCTTTGCTACCGAGGCGGCAGCCAAACGAGGCTCTATCCCGTCCTGGGCCGGCCTGGGCAGGCAGAGCGTGTTAAGCTATCTCCTCAACCTCAAGGAGCGGAACTACGCAGCAACCACCATGGCTCGTAAGGTAGCGGCCATGCGCTCGTTCCTTGACTTTATGATGAACGAAGGCAGTATTAAAGACAACCCATCGCAGAACATCGCCTCACCCAAGGTCGGCCGGGCGCTGCCCAAACCTATCTCCATCAGTCAGGTCCGCCGCCTGCTTGATGAGCCAGCGAGACAGTCCAAACCGGAGGCGAAAAGGGATACCGCCATCCTGCACCTGCTGTACGCCAGCGGGATGAGGGTGAGCGAGCTTACGTCGTTAAACCTTAACGATATTGAGTTGAAAGACGGCTTTGTGCGCTGCTTCGGCAAGGGGCACAAAGAGCGGATTATACCCATTCACGAACGGGCCACCCATGCCGTAACTGAATACCTTGATGAGGTTCGCTCTCGCCTGGTAGCCAACCGGGAGGAGCCGGCTCTATTCCTCAACGCCCGTGGGGAGCGGCTGACCAGGCAGGGGCTGTGGCAAATATTGAAGGAGTATGCCAAGTCAATTGAGCTAGCCGGAATTACCCCGCATACCTTAAGACACAGCTTTGCCACCCACATGCTCAGCGGTGGGGCTGACCTGAGGTCAGTCCAGGAACTGCTGGGGCACGCCAATATCTCGACGACGCAGATCTACACCCACCTTACTACCGAACACATCCGCCGCACCTATGAGCAGTCCCACCCCAGAGCCAAGTAAAACGGAGGTTTTAGATGCCTAGTAAATCACGGCGCAAGCGGGGAAAGCACTCGTTTCAAGGTAAGAAGAGAAAAGGGAAGCTGACACCAGCCCCGATAGCTACCGAAGCGCCGGTAGCCGGTCAGACCCGCGTGCCAGCGGCACCTCCCCCAACCAGGGCCCCCTCGGTGAGTGCCCCGGCACCAAAGACTGCGCCCGCCACAGCCGGCTACCCGTATGTCGCCAGTGAGCTGAAAAGGATTGGCATTATAGCCGCCATTATGCTGGCGGTGCTCATTACCCTCTCCCAGGTGCTACCCTGAGCTGTCCTGAGAGTGAGCATTCACCATGGACTTTGAGGCAGCAAGAGCCCAATTAGTTGAGCAGCTCAGCCTTGAAATCAAGGATAAGCGAGTCCTGACCGCCATGGCCCGCGTGCCCCGAGAGCGCTTTATACCCCCCGACGAGCAGCACCTGGCCTACGAAGATATGCCGCTACCCATCGGCCTGGAGCAGACAATCTCACAGCCCCTGATTATCGCCATAATGACCGAAGCCCTGGAGCTTACCGGCGGCGAAAAGGTACTGGAGGTCGGCACCGGTAGCGGCTACCAGGCAGCCATTCTGGCGGAACTGGCCCGCTTCGTGGTGACCACAGAGCGCTTCCCCGCTCTGGCGGAGAGGGCAAGGCAGGTACTGGACAGCCTGGGCTATACCAACGTTGAAATTCACCCGGCTGAGGAAACCCTGGGGTATCAGCCTGAGGCCCCCTATGATGCCATCATGGTGACCGCCGCCGCTCCCCGGGTGCCGACCGACCTCGTGGCACAACTAGCCATCGGGGGACGGATGGTAATCCCGGCAGGTTCACGCCACGCGCAGGAGCTATACAAGGTCACCAGGAGACAGCGCAAGAATATCGTCCGCAGCCTGGGTGGCTGCCGCTTCGTTCCTCTGGTCGGCAAAGGCGCCTGGGAAGAGGCTTAAGAACCGCGTCCTCAGGGCGTTCCGGGTTAAGAGCTAAAATATACAGTGGAGTGAAAAGGTATCAATCCCCAAGAGCCGATTAGACACCATCATTTGCAAAATGAAGTCCCTAAATTTCTTAAAGTCTAGCTACCGTGTGTTAGAAATATGTGAATTTTGTATTGGGGTACTTGTTAAGGTTGCACGTAGTCCGTGGTTCTAATCTAAGGTATTGACAAAGACGCCAAAGATTACTAAACTCAAATCCCAATATCTTCTAGAGGTTTGTTAGATTGCAAAGGCCGAGCGTTGGATTGGCACTAGGCGGAGGCGGCGCTAGAGGTCTAGCTCATATCGGAGTATTAGAGGTTCTACAAGAGGCCGAAATCCCCATTGATATGATTGCCGGTACCAGTGCTGGAGCTGCAATTGGCGCCATCTATGCCCAAGGCAAGG
>DUEB01000120.1 GCA_011176655.1 Dehalococcoidia bacterium
CTTACCAGCGGCGGTAGCGGGGAGCCGTGCAATACCTGCCCGATTTGTCAGGCGATAACCGAGGGCCGGTCTCTGGACGTCATAGAGATTGATGCCGCCAGTAACCGTGGTATCGATGAAATCAGGGAGCTTCGCGAGCGAGCCAACTATGCGCCCAGCCAGGCCCGCTACAAGGTCTACATCGTAGACGAAGTCCATATGCTCACCAAGGAAGCCTCCAATGCGCTCTTAAAGACGCTGGAGGAGCCACCGCCGCATGTCATCTTCGTCCTGGCGACCACTGAAATCCACAAGGTGCTGCCCACCATTATATCGAGGTGCCAGCACTTCGATTTCCGGCGCATCGCCCAGGCGGATATGGTCTCCAGGCTGACTCATATTTGCAGCTCGGAGGGCATTAAGATTGAGCCGGAGGCGCTGCGCCTCATTGCCAGGAGCGCTACCGGCAGCCTGCGGGATGCCGAAAACATCTTAGAGCAGCTCACCACCTATTACGGCTCCGAGGTCACGCTGAAGCAGGCTCAGGCTACCCTGGGGATTACCGGAGATAAGCGAGCCAAAGAGGTGATAAAGCATATCATAGACGATGATATTGCCGCCGGCATAACCACGATAAGCGGTGTCCAGAGCGACGGGCTTGACCTGCGCCAGTTCAACCGTGAGCTGGTGGAGTATCTCCGCGGCCTGCTGCTGGTAAAGACCGGCTCTGCGGAAGCCGTAGACCTTACCGCTGAGGACATCGCCGAGCTAAAGGCTCTGGCGGCTAGGGCCTCTCTCAACCAAATACTAAAGGCGGTCAAGCTGTTCGGTCAGCTTGAGTTCGGCTTTGATAGCTACTCCACCCTGCCCCTGGAGCTGGCCCTGGTCGACTGCGCCTTGAGCCCGGAGGAAAAAAGGGAGACCGAAGGTAAACAACCCGAACCTAAAACTACCCGACGGGCTGAAGCGGCTAAACCTGAGATAGCGAAACCTGCGCCGCCGCCACCCCCCGATATGAGTGCGGCTGCCCCACCGCCGGAACCCGATACCGCTACCCCAGCGTTGGAACCCGATACTGTTACCCCACCGCCGCCCCTACCCGACTCGGCTGCTTCCCCACCCCCGGCCGCAGAGGCAGCTATTCCCCCGCCCCAGCCGGGCAGCGAGATTGAATACCTGAGGCAAAACTGGAAGCAGGTTATCGCGCAGGCCCCCGAAGATACCAAGAAGACCCCGGCCATGGCGATTCTGAGAAGCGCCGGCGTCAGGCCGGTGGCCTTTGAAGATGACAGGCTGGTCCTGGCCTTTAGGTACCCGCTCCATAAGGAGAATATGGAGAAAGCCCAGAACCAGGAGATAGCCGACAGGGTCATCAGCAGCTTCCTGGGGCGCCCCTGCCGGGTACGCTGTGTCTACAAGCCGGAAGAAAATCACCTGGTTGAGGCGGCTCTGAAGATGGGGGCGCAAATTACGAGCGTGGAGGAGAAGTGAGTCTTTCCAACATGAAACAAGCCATGGAGCTCAAGTCGAAGCTGGATAAAGCCCAGAAGGAGTTAAGCAATACCGTTGTCGAAGCCAGCGCCGGTAAGGGCGCCGTCAGGGTCGCTATGGACGGTCAGCAGAAGGTGAAGTCCGTCCAGATTTCACCCGAGGTAATAGACCCGGGAAAGCCCGAGCTCCTGGAAGAGCTGGTGGCGGAGGCGGTGAATGAAGCCCTGGCAAAGTCCCAGAAGGCGGC
>DUEB01000121.1 GCA_011176655.1 Dehalococcoidia bacterium
CAAAAGCCATGCCCATGAAGAGATAGCTCGGCTACTAGTTGTGTGAAGCGAGTATTCTTAGGCTTGATGCCCTGCACTTAAGCTTCGGTGGCATCGCGAATAGTATCTAGGGTCCACCTTTCCTCCCCAGCCTCCATGAAATCTTTCAGCCAAGCGTAGTAAGTGCTGGGCTGGATACCTTCTCTGTGATAGAGATCCCGAATTGGTGTATTACGATGAAAGCCTTCCAGGACGACGCGGATCTTCTCTTCAGCGGTGAACTTGTGGCGGGTAAGACGCTTAATATTCTTGATGAACTATCTGGTCTCCTCACTCCTGGTCTCAGCCTGCCATAAGTGGTCTGTGGCCTACTTTGATACGGCTTACTCCTCCCTTTGTTGTCACGGGACACCCAAAACCCGCCAGTTGTGGACGGGTCAAATGCCGCCAGTGGTAGGTGGTTAAAAGATACCTCACTCAGTCGGTCCCGTCAAGGCTTCGTTTGTCTGTTTGCTGCGCAACTCCCTTCGGTTGTGCATGCGGTAGCTCCGTCCCTGCAGCCTGATGACCTCGGCATGGTGCAGGAAGCGGTCCAGGATAGCCCCGGCGGCCGCGGTGTCGCCCAGCATCTGGCCCCAGTCTTCCATAGGACGATTGGTAGTCAGGATGATTGCCCCCTTCTCATAGCGTCGCACGAAGACTTCCAGCAGGTCTTCCGCCGCCGTGGGCGGCAAGCGTTTCATACCCAGGTCCTCCAGCACTAGCAGTTCTACCTTGCAGAGCTGCGCGGTGACCTCCTTGCGGGTGCCTGTGGCCTCGGCCTCGGCCATATCCTGGGTGAGGTCGAAGGCGGAGCGGTAGAGGGCGGTATGGCCTGCCTGGATGGCGGCCACGGTCAGGGCGATAGCGATGTGGCTCTTGCCGGTCCCGGGCGGACCGATGAGCAGGACACCGCCATGCTCCCTCACGAAGCGGGCGGTGGCCAGGTCTATGATGAGAGACCGGGGTACCTGGGGGTTGAATGACCAGTCGTAGCCCTCCAGGGTTTTCACCTCCGCGATACCGGCCTGCTTGAGGCGGCGGGCGAAGAGCCGGTCTCGCCGGATGGCCAGTTCGTCCTCTACCAGCAGCTCCAGGAATTCGGGGTAGGCCAGGTGGTGATGGATAGCCTCCTGGTTGCGCGCCGGCAGGACGGCGGCCATCCCTGATAGGCGAAGATAGCGTAACTTACGGTCAAGCTCTGGATTCATACCTTTACCTCCTCAACGTATTCCGATAGGTCACGGATGATGTCATGAGACTGCCTAAGAGGCGGCGGAGCCGGAGACCGGGCAGCCGCCTGCTCCACGAGACGACGCAGCGGCTTATAGCGGAACAATCTGCGCTCCAGGGCGATCCCGCAGGCCCAGTTCACCCTCTCCCTGGGGTGTTTACGGGTTAGAGAAATCATGCCTTGAAGTAGACGATAGGCGCGGACGTCCCGTTCCTCGATGGCTCCCTGAGCCCAGCTCAGAGCCCGGGGGCCGATGTGCTCAGCTTTGGTTAACAGGTTGGCCTGGTAGGCTTGCTGGCGGGCTGGCTTGTGGGCCGGACGGTGCTCATCCAGGGAATTAAAGGTGCCGGCGGGAGCCCGGGTATAAACGCCGACACACTGTCCCTGGTGATAGATCCGCACCAGGCGCTCATCCCAGTAGACCCGCACTTCCTCACCGAGCAGCCGGTCAGGTA
This sequence comes from Dehalococcoidia bacterium, assembly GCA_011176655.1. Taxonomy (GTDB): domain Bacteria; phylum Chloroflexota; class Dehalococcoidia; order Dehalococcoidales; family UBA5760; genus UBA5760. Next base: position 1,708 of record DUEB01000121.1, read on the forward strand.
CCGAGTAGAAGGCTCTAGCCACTTCCACATAGCCGTCGGGATGCACGGTGCGGGTGCCCACTTCGAAGAGGCTGAAGCGCTCTTCAGGCACTGGCTTGAGCGCCGGTTTCTCCACCTCCAGGAAGTGGGTATACACCTGCTTGCGGGTCGTCCCGTGGATACGCACCCGGGCTATGGTGCGGTTCCAGTGCTTAAGGAAGGTATCCAACTCCTCCAGGCTATCGAAGCGCCGTCCTTTAAGGGCGTTATCTTTGACGTAGCCGCCGCCTCGCTCAGCAACACCCTGCTCCTGGGGATGACGGGGGCGAGATGGCAGAGGGACAAAGCCCCAGTGCTTAGCAAAGGCAGCGTATAGCTCGCTGATGTCGGGGTCGTAGAGACAAGCGCGGGCTACTCCTGCCTTGAGATTGTCCAAGCGTACGACACGAGGTACTCCGCCGAAGTCAAGGAAGGCATTCTCGTGGGCTCGGATGTAGGACACCTTATCCTGCCGCCACATGGGCTCTTCATAGCTGTGACTGCAGCAGGATAGAGTCATCCGGAAGACCCAGGGACGTCGCCATCGTCCAATGGTAGGGTCAAGCGTTACCGGCCCCTGGAAGAAGTCTACCTGCGCTTCCTCGCCCGGCGGATGCTCCATGACAGCCGCTACCTCCGGGCGGCGCCGCTTGACGGTACGGACGAAACGTTTGACCGAGGCATACTGGTGGCTGAAGTGGTAATCCTCGTTCAGATCCTGCCAGATACGCTGGGCAGTCAAACCCTTGGCTACCGCTGCCTCGATGATGCTACGATATGGCTCGCAGGCACTGGCCGGGCCGGTGGACACTTTGGCGGGTTTTGAAACAGACCCGGCGGACACTTTGGCGGGTTTTGGCTCCCGGCCAGGGTCGTACCTGGCTACCGTCTCCCGATCTACGCCAGTCTCACGCTGGATTCGCCGGTAGCTCCAACCTAATTCAAGTAATGCCAGTATTCGTTGTTTCTCTGCCATTTTAAGGTAGTTCCCCATTGGCTCCTCCATCTTTTTAGATGGAGCATGCCAGATTTCCCTACCCTAAGTGGCGGATTTTAACCTGTCCCTCCCTGGCGGGTTTTGGGTGTCCGCTAACAATCCTGTAAGCCTTCGCACTGTTTCCCTATTCGCTATCACGAAAGCACTTGGCTGGGATGATGAACAACTAAGGGAGATCGGGAGGTCAGCCCCAAAGTACTCTACTGCTACCAAGTTCATGCTTAGATATTTTGTTAACGCGGAAGCATTTGCCGAAAGACTACACACCTACTGGCGTTACAATTATAGCAAGGGTTCCTTGAGGGGAATAGTAATTGACAGGTCAGCATTTATTTGTCTGAGCGATTTCTTG
>DUEB01000122.1 GCA_011176655.1 Dehalococcoidia bacterium
AGAGAGACAGGTATGCTTACCTGTGGAACCGGACAAAAACAGTCACTGGCGTCAGGCCCATTCTTTCCGATAGAGCGTAGATTCAAGAAAGTCGCGTTACTATCCCCCCATTCCGGGGGGTCTGGTAGTCCACACCTCGTACTTTCGGGTGTTAGTCAACAGGGAGCAGGTTAGCATCTAATTCTATTTAGCTACCTAGACCTTACGCCTTTCTTCCAGGGTGCTGAGCAACTGGTCAAAGGAATCGGCAAAGGCCTTCACGCCGTCCTGTTGCAAGCGCTCCGTAACCAGTTCCAGGTCTACCCCCACCTTTCTCAGGTTAGCCAGTATCTCCTCGGCTTCGGCGAGCCCCTCATCCACCGTCCGCCGCGCCTGCCCGTGGCTGCGGAAGGCGTCAATCGTCTCCGGGGGCAGGGTGTTCACCGTATCCGGCCCGATTAAGCCATCCACATACATGACATCGGAATAGGCCCGGTTCTTGGTGCTGGTGCTTCCCCAGAGGACGCGCTGGACGCGGGCACCGTTCTCACGCCCTTGGGCAAACTCCTTACCGAGAAAGACTTCGCGGAAACGCCGGTAGACGAGCTTTGAGTTGGCGATAGCTACCCTGCCCTGGAGCGCCAGCGCCTCGGCGGTGCCTATCCTCTGTAGCTCTCTATCCGTGTAGGTGTCCACCCGGCTCACGAAAAAGGAGGCGACTGAGGCCACCCGCTCGGGATGCGGGCTGCGGGCTATGCCCCGGATATAGGCGTGCGACACCGCCTCATAGTGCTTCAGGGAGAACATGAGGGTTACATTGATGTTGATTCCCTCCGCAATGAGGGTCTCGATGGCCGGGATGCCCTGCGGGGTGGCCGGCACCTTTATCATCAGATTGGGTCGGTCGACAAGCCGCCACAGACGCCGTACTTCGGCGACGGTGGCACTCGTGTCATAGGCAAGGTAGGGCGAGACCTCAAGGCTGACGAAACCGTCCGTGGCACCGCTCGCTTCGTAGACCGGGCGTAAGATGTCAGTGGCCATCCGGATATCCTCTACGGCCAGGTGCTCGTAGATGGTCTCGATACCGGCATCCGGGTCGGACCTGAGAAGGGCCTCTAGTGCCTCATGGTAGTCGTCACTCTGGGCGATAGCCTTCTGGAAGATGGCGGGGTTACTCGTTATGCCGCTGATGCCGTCTCGCACCATTTTCTGTAGCTCTCCGCTGGTGATTAGGTTTCTGCGGATGTAGTCGAGCCATATCGATTGGCCCAGGCGCCTGGTTCCCTGGATGGGGTCCGTCATCTCGCTCCTCCTTTACGATATTGTCTTACTTTTTCTCTCTGGCCGCTACTTTATTACCGCCGCATACCCGGGGCTGGTAGGGGTTGTGGGTCATCGCTAGGTTAGCGGTGGGGACGTTGCGCCGCTCCGGCCCGGTATTTTCAATATCTCTTATACTACGCATTAGCGTGCCTGTCAATATCGGCGTCTCTGGTAGCTGGCCGGGCAAATCTTGGAAAAACGGGCGAAATCTACAAAACCTTAACGACATCTTAATATTCAGGTGCTAGCATTATAACTAAGAGAAGGGGGAACTAGGTCATGGTGACTGCGCTACAAGCACGCCGGGTAATAATACAGAAACAGACTAATAAGCGGTGGTGATACCGATGAAAATAAAGAACCTGTTTAGATTTATCTTCTGTCCCGCCTACCGGCGTTCCTGTCAGATAGCCAGGTATCTTCGTCGGGGCTATAATGCGCAACAGGCTCTGGCTAAGGTAGGAGTGATAGAGGCGTGAGCCGGGGAGCACCATCCCGGTGCGACGAAGCGGTCGCCAGGTGCCTGGAAGACAGGAGGCGAAAGAGGAAACTCGCCTCGCTGGAGCTTGAGCCAGCGACCACACCCCCGCCGGTCTGCACTAAGCCCGGATGCGGCGGCAGGCTATTTATACCTCATGAAGACGGCTGGCAGTGCTTTAACTGCATGAAAATCATCTATCGGAGCCAGCCACCGGTTCTATGTAACCCGGATAGCCAGTAACTGCGGGGTCGCCGCGAGACCTTCTCCCTTGAGTCTATGTTCTGTTCTGTCCCCATCAGGTAGCTGCACCGGCTGAAGCCAGGAACGAATCAAAAAAGCAACCAATCCGCAATATCAAACGAATTACCCGCCGCAGGTTTACCGCTGAGGAGAAAATCCGCATTGTTCTTGGGGGCTTCCGCCGAGACACCCCGATTAGGGGTCTCTGCCGCGGCGCTACCGACAGGAGTTAACTGGGCTATCCTGGGGCCGATTCTGGGGGTGGCGGTCTTCTTAGCTATATTCCCGCCAGTCAGGCTCAGGCGGAGAAGAGCCTTCAGGTAGGTTAACCCCTCGGCTGGATATGGGGAGTGTTCTCCTAATCAGGCTCCTCTCCGCAGCGGTCTTGATTGACGGTCGCTGGGGGGATGGTTCCCTTTTGGTGACACTTATTTTTCAGGTCTTCAGCATATTTACGGATAAGCTGCGGGTCGGTAGCCTCTAAATGGCACACTTTGTGAGCTAGCTGAGTCCGGTTTGTGCCCGGTCGCCGACATGTATTCTGCCCCAGATTTAACCAGAGAAGCCCCCTCAAGGGCTATGTCATCAGCCAGTAGTGGCCCCGGGCCTCCCCAGGGCCCACTACCTCTAAAGCGTTACTTCAGTCCCTTCTCCATATTCTCTATGATGGAGTTCACCGCCTTTTTGGCGAGCAACCCCTTGCTTACCTGTTTCGCCAGCAATAATCTATCGTAAACTGTCCTGAGATTCTTGACCTTTTCACCACTGAACTCATAGACACAAATAGCCAGCAACTCCCACTTCATACCATCGAAGGTGCCCGACAGAACATGCTCATAGACACCCGCATTACCCTGGGCCATGATACCGATGCCGGTCTCGGTAATCTTCATATCCGGGATACTCTGATTCAGCCACGTGATGTAGCGCTTCACCTCGTCCTTACCCTTGAAGGCACCTAAAGGATTAACCCAGACCGCGTCCTCAGCACATAAGGAGACCGCCTTATCTGCATCCTTTTCCACAACCGCCTTCAAGAAACTGCGCATGATACCCTCAATCTTTTCCTCAGTCATTCTATCTACCTCCTAAGCTTTAGATACTTTATAGCGCCGCCACTGGACGCCATGGAATAGAGTCTAATACCGTTCTGGCGGCCTGTCAATACCCTGGTTATCAGCCTGAGGCCAGCCACACAGCCAAAACAAAAAGGAAGCACCGGCGCTTCCTTCTCCTAGCTACCTCCCGCCCGGTAAAGACTAAGGGACCAGATTTACCCATAATTGAGCCTGCTTTTGAAACCGCTCCCGGGCCTCCGGAACCGTCGAGCCATAGCCACCGCACTCCGGTATCTCATCACACTTAAACAGGAAGCGATAACCATAACCGTTGCCGTGGTTCCGCCTGAGAACCTTGACCTTAGAAATGCGGATGGTCAATCTGGCGTAGTTTTCCAGACTCCTCATCGGCGCTCACTCCCAACATGATATGCCCCCACCGTCACAAGGTAAATTGTAGCTCAGGCAAAGCCCCTGTCAATACGTCAATAGTGGCAGCCGGCATGGTAAGATAGTAGCAGGGCCACGAACCGCATCAGTCCCGGCGAACTGCAAGACCGTCAGGGCGCTAGCGCCGGGAAACGGGGGGTAGCCGAATGGGCAGGCAGCAAAGAGTCGACAGAAGAAAAACGAAGAAGATGTCGTCGGCATCGTTTCGGATGATGACGCTCATCTTCTAAGCACCAGCTGGACAACTCAGCAAAGCCGGGAACCTGCCCGTATCCGAGCGGCGGTTGTAGCCACCGGCTGTGCTGGCTAGCCTAGCTCCAACCCTTAGGCCTAATCCTGAGAAGCAGGTCTTTTTCGTAGAGGCTGTTATGGCGCACCCTGATTTTGTAGGAGCCGCTATACTGCGCCTTAAAGCTGAAATCGTGATGGTTATTCTTTACCCAGTGTCCCTGCCAGTAGTCTACCTCCCTTCCCTCCGGGTTAATTATTTCGAAGTTCCAGTCAAAGCTCCAATCCTGGCTGTAGTACTCCCCGGTAAGCTCCACGAAGCCCTCAATGATTTCGCCCCCTTCGAGGATATTAGAGTAGACGGTGGCCGAGCCTGAAATCCCAGAGGGCATAATGTCCCTTATCTCCTGTATGGTGGCGACGAAGTTAGCGGTTACGCTTTTATCCGAGTCCATGGTAACGGTAACCTCCGGCTCGGTGCCTGAGGCGTCCCCAGACCAGGAAACGAACTCGTAGTCCACCGCCGGAGCCGCCGTCAGGGTTACCGTGCTGCCAACATTGTAGATGCCGCCCATGGGACTCACTGAGCCGCCCTCAGTGGGACTCACCGAGGTCGCCAGGGCATACTGGACAAGACGGAAATTGGCGGTTACGCTTTTATCCGAGTCCATGGTGACGGTAACCTCCGGCTCGGTGCCTGAGGCGTCCCCAGACCAGGAGACGAACTCGTAGTCCACCATCGGGTTTGCCCTCAGGGTAACCGAGCCACCGATGTCGTAGATACCGCCTTCAGGACTCACCAGGCCGCTCTCAGGGGGGCTCACCGAGGTTACCAGGGCATACTGGATAATACGGAAGTTGGCGGTTACGCTTTTATCTGAGTCCATGGTAACGGTTACCACCGGCTCGGTGCCTGAGGCGTCCCCAGACCAAGAGACGAACTCGTAGTCCGTCGTCGGGGTTGCCGTCAGGGTTACCTGGGTACCCGCGCCGTATTCATCATAAGCAGGGCTAAAGTCGACCTCGCCGGCTTCAACCGGGTTCACCGCTACGCTAAGACGGTAGCTGGGCTCAGGGGCACAGCCCGGCTGGACGGCAAACAAGACTGCCAGCACAATGCCCACGATACCGGCAACAATAAGAAGTCTTCCCCACCACGGAATCTCTCTCCATACCTGAGGACTCAGCCACCAGGGGAGACGCCACTTCGGGCGACCCACCCGCTTAAAGAACCTCCGCCAGTCACCTGCCCTGGGTGGCTTTATTCTCTTCTTGGCCTTCGCCGGCGGCTCCTGGCGCTCCGGCTGAACCCGGCGCTTACCGGCTACCGACCCAGCATTCGTCTTTTTCTTTTTGAAGATATTAAACACACCCATCCTTATCTCCCCCACCCGACCGTCGGGCTACGATGATGATTGTCTTAACTCCCCAACACTAAGACCTATCCCGCCACCACCAATTATACCACCGACAGGCCACTACTAAGACCGGACAGACCGGCGTGCCATAAAAAAGGGGGTAGTCCGCTGATACCACCCCCAAAGGGAAGCCGCTGTTTCCAGAAAGCTCCTCCTGCTAAAAGGGTCGGCGCCGCTAGACGATGGTCTTCACCATACCGCCGTCGACGTTAATCGCCTGCCCGGTGACAAACTTCGCCCTATCAGAAGCCAGAAAGGTAACCATATTGGCAATGTCTTCCGGAAGACCGAAATGCCCCAGCGGGATGTGCTGCTCGGCAACCCAGGCCATAGCCTCCTTCCCCGACATCCCCAAGACCTTCCCCAGCTGGTCGCCACCCTTGCCCGGAGCCTCCCAGAGGGGGGTCCGGATTGGTCCCGGACAGACGGCATTCACCAGGATGTTGTCCTTCGCCAGGTAGTTAGCCAAATCCTTGGTGAACATGTTTACCGCTGCCTTGATAGCATCGTAGTCAAAAAGACCGCCGGGCTGCTTCCCGTATATCGAGGAGATATTGATAATCCGGCCCCAGCCTTCCTTGCGCATATACGGGATGACCTTATTGCAGGCACGCACCACGGCGTAAAACATAAGCTCCATCTCATACCGGAACTCGTCATCGGGTAGATTCAAGGGGTCCCTTATCAGCGAAGTGCCGGCACTGTTCACCAGGATATCAAGGCGACCAAACCTGTCCACGGTAGCCTTGACCAGCCTGTCCAAATCTTCGACTACTGTTATGTCTACCAGCACGCTGAGCACGTCAACACCCTTGGCTTTTACCTCTTTAGCCACCGAACTGACTCTAGCTTCCTCCCTACCGGTGACAACCACGCTAGCACCTTCCTCAGCCAGGCATAAAGTGATGGCACGACCGATACCACTCGACGAACCGGTTACCAGAGCCACCTTACCCTTGAGACCGAGATCCATAATGCCTACCTCCTGTAAACTGGGACTATGTTTATGCGGAACCGCAATGTAGCTACAGGCCCTCAGAAGGAGATTGTAATTCCCATGGCCCGGATTGTCAATACCGATTCCAGCCATAGATTAACGCCAACCGCTACTACCGAATCGTAAACCCTGGTAAGCACCCTTTCCCTAAGTAAGGCACTGACCACACAAGCAGAGTTCTAACGGCTGGGAGGCTGGTCAATTTGGGGACGGAGTCTGCTCCGAGGGAGACGCCCGGGTCGATGCCAGATTAAGGCAGATCGGTTGTCTTTATATAAGAAGCCACCGAGCAGACATCGCTCTAGTTTAGGAAGAGCTGGGGCAGCACCTATCGCTTCTGTTAACAATTGCTTTCGTGCCGCATCTTGGAGATAATATCGCTGGAGGCATACCTCCCCTGCCAGAAGTAGCAGCTAGGATAACAAACCTCAAAAGGAAGGGCTGTCCCACCATGTCATCCTTGCCACACCACTCAACTAGTCCACCTCGGCTACAAACCAGTAGTCGTCTGTTTGGGGTTCAATAAAGAAAAGCCTGTTCCCGATAATGGCGCTACAAAGAGCGTGAGCCTCATCGTTCTTGGTTAATCGTTCTCCGGTATCTGGCCGCCGGTAATCAGGTGGTAACACCTGAAACCACAGTTGGTAACCGTCGGTTTTGGCGTCCCTAATAAGTCGGCGAGTGTAATCGTCACAGTCAAACTCTTTGCCACTGGCATAGAGCATAATCGCCTCGTCTATATGGTTCTCTGCCAGCCAACCCTCAAGCTCTTCGGTAGTTTCAAATTCCCTTAACTCAATCGGTACCGCTACCGGTACTTCCACCTGCTCTATAATCGGCTTGGCTGGCAGATAGATGATCTTTGTCTCCGGTTCTTGCCACTTCGCCACTTCCACGGCTGTCGGCGCTTCAACGATCTCAGGCTCCACCAGTCTTTCATTCAGGGCATCGCCAGCCATAAAACAGGCTATGGCTACCACGGCTACTAACATACCCGCGGTAAGTTTCCTCATTATTCCGATAACTCCTTGGCGCAAATCTCAGGTACACTCCCATCATAGGAGGCTGGTGTTAACAGGCTCATAAATTTTAGGTTAAAAGCTCATAAAGGACTATCCACGAGCCGAGAGTGAGGACTCATCGTGGATTCAAGTCGTCACGACCCAGTTGGCTAAGCGGCGAAATGGCTGTCCTTAAGAGACTCGGCACCTGCTTTTAGCTTCGTCAGCAAACGGTTTTGCCAGCGGACTTGCTTTTTACGAGGTAATGTGTTATAGCTAATGGTGACATTTGGCAATAATCTGGCTCATATAATACTATTGGCATCGCTGGAGGGCTGGAATGGTCAACACGATAGCCAGGGGCAATCAGGAAGCCCTCGATTTACTTCTGGAGAAGGTATATCGCGACGGGGGATATGACTTCCGAGACTATAAAGACGGAACCGTGACGCGACGCCTGGAGAGAAGACTACAGGCCACCGGGGTGGAAACCTATGCCGACTA
>DUEB01000123.1 GCA_011176655.1 Dehalococcoidia bacterium
GGTGCCGTAGTTTTGCAGGTACACCCGGAGACAGCCGAGGTCGGCAAACGGAGTGCCGCCCACAGAGCTATAAGCGGAGAAGTCCACCTCAACGCTGGTGATGGTGGCATCATCGGGAATGGCCGATATATCAAAGCTGGCGAAACCCTGCATGGCGACATCGGTGGAGTAGTCACCGACCGAAAGACCCATGCCGGGCGGCCACACGAACGGCGGGCTGCCGTCGAAGATACCGGTGCTCTCTGACTGTACGGCCATAAGGGTTTCCGAGTAGCTATTGGGTAGTAAAACGGTAACCCCGACGACGGCGTGCTTGGTCTGACTACCACGCGTCGCCGTAATTATGTAGTCGGTGGTCTCCTCCGGTGACACATCAATGGTACCGACCTGGCTAACCAGACCAATGCCCGGCTCGATGGTAACCTCATCAGCACCGGTAACCTCCCAGCTAAGCGTCGTCGTGTCGCCGAAGTCGATAGTATCGGTAGTAACAGTAAAGGAAACAATAGTCAGGGGAACGGGGGCCTCTGCCAGGGTAATAATCACAGTGCTTACCACTTCTTCTGACCAGCCGCCGTTGTTATCCTGAACCTTAAAATAGATATCGTGCTCTCCCATCGAGAGTCCATTTGTGACCATAGAAGCCTCAGTACCCAGCGGCCCATCAATGCTTGAGCGCCAGCGGTAGGCAACAACAACCCCGTCGGTATCGATACCGTGTCCCTGCAGCCTGACCTCCTCACCGGCAGCAGCCGTCGGTGGGGTGATGGCATCAATATAAGCCGTTGGGGCTTGGTTGCCTGTCGGCGGCGCCTCTTCCAAGGGCGGTTGTTCGGTTGGTGGCTCTTCCGCTGGCGGGATAATTCCCGCTGGCAATGAGAAACACCCGGTAAACAAAACCAGGGCAGCAACCATAATTATAAGTAACTTTTTCATCAGCTTGCCTCCAGATAAACACTGTCAAAGTTAATATCCCCAATTATACTATGAGCTTTCCCCTTAAAACCAGTCCCGTTTAGACCTTGCACAATGGCTAATCGTGCAATGAGCTAAACCCGGCTAATAGGGGATGCACGGGCAGTAGAACCCCTCATCCAGGCTCTGAAGGTTAAGAAAAATGATATACTATCTACCCA
>DUEB01000124.1 GCA_011176655.1 Dehalococcoidia bacterium
CGGCGGAGCCGCCATCCTGCTCAAGCGGGAAGACCTGGCCCACACCGGGGCGCATAAGATTAACAATGCCATGGGTCAGGGGCTGCTGGCAAAACGCATGGGCAAAACTCGAATAATTGCCGAGACCGGGGCGGGCCAGCACGGGGTGGCCGCGGCTACCGCCTGCGCTATGCTGGACCTTGAGTGTATCGTCTATATGGGAGAAGAAGACATCAGGCGCCAGTCTTCCAATGTCTTCCGCATGAAGCTACTGGGGGCCGAGGTGCGCTCCGTAGGCTCAGGCAGCCGCACCCTGAAGGATGCCATCAACGAGGCGATTCGGGACTGGGTAACCAACGTTGAAAATACCTACTACCTGCTGGGCTCAGTAGTCGGGCCCCACCCCTACCCTGTGATTGTCCGCGACTTTCAGGCGGTAATCGGCAGGGAGACGAAGGAGCAGGTCATGACCGCTTATCACCGCCTGCCTGACTACCTCGTAGCCTGTGTTGGCGGCGGCAGTAACGCCATCGGGTTGTTTCACCCCTTCTTCAGCGATAAAGATGTGAAATTCATCGGGGTTGAAGTCGCCGGCCGGGGGCTTAAGACGGGGCACCATTCGGCGTCGCTGGTTACCGGCAGGACCGGTGTCCTTCACGGCACCAAGTCGCAGCTGCTCCAGGATAAAGACGGGCAGATACTGGAGACACACAGCCTGGCTCCGGGGCTGGACTACCCCGGGGTAGGGCCGGAGCACAGCTACTATCAGGAGACCGGGCGGGCTACCTATGTGGCGGTGACCGACGACCAGGCACTGGAAGGCTTCCAGCTCCTGTGTCATACCGAGGGGATAATTCCGGCGCTGGAATCAGCCCACGCCGTCTACTACGCCGCCGAACTGGCCGCCGGGCTGCCGCCGGAGCAGCTTATCGTGGTCAATCTCTCCGGGCGGGGGGATAAGGACTTAGACATTGTCGCCAAAAGATTAGGGGTGGAGTTATGAGCCGGGTAGCATCTGTTTTCAAGCCGGGGCGTAAGGCACTGATTGCCTACCTTACCGCGGGCTACCCCAGCCGGGAGGCAACCGGCGAGGCAGCCGCAGTTCTGGCTGATAGCGGCTGTGATATCATTGAGCTGGGCATCCCCTTCTCCGACCCCCTGGCTGACGGGGCCACCATCCAGAGGGCAAGCTATCAGGCGCTGAAAGGGGGTATCAGCCCGCGAGACTGCCTGGAGATTGCCCACAAGCTGCATCAGGAGATAGCCACGCCCCTGGTCTTCATGAGTTACTATAACCCGATACTCAGCTTCGGGCTGGAGGCTTTCTGTCAGGCTTCGGCCCGGGCCGGGGTAGACGGCCTGATAATTCCCGATTTGCCCCCGGAAGAAGGTGAAGAGCTGGAGGTAAGCGCCAAAAAGCACGGCCTCGACCTGATATACCTCCTGACACCCACCAGCACCGAGGCGCGCATCGCCCTGGTGGCGGAGAAGTCCCAGGGGTTTATATACCTGGTGTCCCTTACCGGCGTTACCGGCGCCCGGCAGACCCTGCCCTCTGAGTTAGAGGACTTTGTCCGGCGTGTCCGGCAGAAGACACTAAAACCGCTCTGTGTCGGCTTTGGGGTGTCCAACCCGGAGCAGGCCGGGCGGGTAGCCAGGATAGCCGACGGTGTCATCGTGGGCAGCCGCCTGCTCGAGCTGATTACTGAGGATGCCAGCCTGTCCTCTCTGAAATCTGTGGTCTTGAGCCTGCGCCAGGCGCTAAATCAACATCACTAGAGGGAAAGGGGAGGAAATCAGGGAAAGATTATGCTATCATAGACTATTGTTACTAAATCACGGTATTTTTCGAGCTGCCCCGTAAGGGTTGTGGGGAAAGCATTTTATATCAACTAAAAACTGTAGGAGGACAAAGTGGAGCGAACAAAGTTTATTCTCGATGAAAAGGATATGCCGACCCAATGGTATAACATCCAGGCTGATTTACCTGAGCCGCTGCCCCCGCTACTCCACCCGCAGACCATGGAACCGACCATTCTGCCCCCGCCGCTATTCTGCGATGACCTTAACGAGCAGGAGTTCAGTAAAGAGCGCTGGATTGATATCCCGGAGGAGGTGCAGGCGGTTTACCGCACCTGGAGGCCGACAACCCTGCATCGAGCCTTTCGACTGGAGAAGGCTCTGGATACCCCGGCTAAGATTTTCTACAAATACGAGGGGACAAGCCAGGCTGGCAGCCACAAGCCTAACACGGCGGTAGCCCAGGCTTACTACAACAAGAAGGCGGGAGTCAAGCGCCTGGCCACCGAGACCGGCGCCGGACAGTGGGGCAGCGCCCTGTCCATGGGCTGCATGTTCTTCGGTCTTGAGCTCAAGGTCTACATGGTCAAGGTGAGCTTCTACCAGAAGCCCTACCGCCGTATCCTGATGGAGACCTGGGGCGCCACGTGTGTGCCCAGCCCCAGCCCGGATACCAAGACCGGGCAGGAGATTTTAGCCCGCGACCCCGAATGCACCGGTAGCTTAGGCATGGCCATCAGTGAAGCCGTCGAGGATGCGGCCACCCACGACGACACCAGGTATTCCCTGGGCAGTGTGCTCAACCACGTTCTGCTGCACCAGACGATAAACGGCCTGGAGACGAGAAGGCTGATGATGGAGCAGGCGGATACCTACCCTGATATTATCGTCGGTTGCATCGGCGGCGGCTCGAACTTCGCCGGCCTGTATCTGCCCTTCGTCAAAGATAAAATCGACGGCACCAAACCGGACCTGCGCATCATTAACGTAGAGCCGACCAGCTGCCCCACGGTAACCAAGGGTCTTTATGCCTGGGACTACGGTGATGTGGCCGGGCTGGCACCGATAGCCCTGATGTACACCCTGGGTCACACCTTTATCCCCCCGCCGGTTCATGCCGGGGGCCTGCGTTACCACGGAATGGCACCCATTATCTGCCACCTCCACAAGCTGGGCTTTGTTGAGGCGAGGGCGGTGCCGCAGCTGGCTACCTTCGAGGCCGGGATAACCTTCGCCCGCAGCGAGGGTATTATCAGCGCCCCGGAGACCAACCACGCCATCAGGGTGACCATTGATGAAGCCCTCAAGTGCAAGGAGACCGGCGAGGCGAAAACCATCCTGCTGGCGCACAGCGGGCACGGGCACTTCGATATGGCCGC
>DUEB01000125.1 GCA_011176655.1 Dehalococcoidia bacterium
GAGGATGATGCTCTGGGGGTCAGCGGGGTAGCACCCGGCTGCTCCCTGCTGAACGTCAAGGTAGCTGATGACATCGGTAGCTGCCGGTCCTCAGCTCTGGCCCAGGGTATTATCTGGGCAGTGGACAACGGGGCCAGCGTTATTAACATAAGTATCGAGTTCGGAGAGCCCTCGCTGGCACTGGAAAAGGCTATCGATTATGCCTGGGACCGGGGAAGCCTGACGGTAGCCGCCGCCGGTAACCGCGGCAGCGATGCGCCAACCTATCCCGCATACTACCAGAACTGCCTCTCCGTGTCGGCGGTCAAGCAGGATAACAACCTGGCTCCACTGTCAAACCGCGGCGAATGGGTGGACGTGCTCGCCCCCGGCTTCAACGTCTACTCCACTCTCCCCGGTAACGGCTACGGTTACAAGACCGGTACCTCCTTTGCCTGTGCCTATGTCAGCGGCCTGGCTGCGCTGCTCTTTGATGTGGTCACGGATACCAACCAGAACGGCCGCAGCAACGACGAGGTACGGGCAATAATCGAGTCCGGCTGCTGCGATTGACACTGAGGGAACCGGCTAGGAGTGAATAGACCCCGCTAAAGCTGGCTAACAGGGTGCTGCGCTAGAGGTCTTGGCGCTCCCTCGTAGCCTGCCCCAACCACACTAATTGCCCCCAAAGAGGCATTCTCTATTCCCTTGCTTGACAAGGTGTGTTATTATGTTTAATAGAATTAACCTTGTAATCCTCGGCAGAGACCAGAGGGCAATCGAAATGAGCGATACAAAGATTTCGGACTCAGTTACAACCGTCGACGATAAGGAACTTGTCGAGAAGCTCAAGCGCCATGAGACGACGGCTGCAGTCGAGCTATATAATGCCTATTTCGACCGCATTTACTGGCTGGTCTTCAGCCAGGTAGACGGGGACCGGGATGCAGCTCAGGATATCGCTCAGGAGACGTTTCTGGCCGCCTTCAAATCAGCCGACAGGTTCCGTGGTCAGAGTAAGGTCTATACCTGGCTCTACAGCATCGCCAACAAAAAGGTTGCCGACTTCTACCGCCGGCGGAAGCGAGATGTTAAGCGTAAAACCGAGTCTCTGGATGGCCAGGTCAGCGAACCACAGCCTAACGGGACAGTGGGATCCGAGGAGACACATCAGGTAATTCAACAAGCACTCTCCAGCCTCCCTTTACATTATAAACAGGTTCTCCTGCTCAAGTACGTTGAGGAAATGCCTGTCGTGGAGATAGGCCAGGTCATGGGACGGTCGCCAAAATCAGTGGAGGGCCTGCTGACACGGGCTCGAAGAGAGCTGCAAAATAGGCTCACGTCGCAAAATGAGGGATGACGGCGGGTAAAAGCGACCAAAATAATAGTGAATCTAAAACTAGAGGAAGAGCCTTGACTGATTTCGATAATGAAGACGGCATCAAAAGATTACTTAAAGAGGCGTACAGGCCGGTAGCACCTTCATCCGAGTTTAAGGAGCAGTTGCGCGAACGTCTTACGCGCGAAGTCTACAGCGCCGGTGCCGGCATAGCCCACCCCATACTGGCCCGGCCCAAGCTGGTGATTCCCATAATAGTAGCCATAGCGGCAGGGCTCATCGGCTATGGAGTATGGTTATCAGTGAATCTGGTTCCCAGTTTGCTGCCATAGTTTGTCTCCAGCAGAGCCTCCCTTCGTTAGGCAATTCCTTCTTTACGCAAGATTTCCAACCGGGGAGGTTTTTTCTTTGGCGCGGGTCTCAAGCTTAGGCTATAATGATAGTAGCCGACTACGGCACGATGCGGGAAGTAGGAACCATGAGAACCGGGCGACACCTGCGGCTGGCCATGCTGGGGTTATCAGTGGTGCTACTGGCTGGTTGCAGTAGCCAAAGGAATGGATTTTCGGGAGGTGGCGGTGCTGTGACTCCACCCATCGACGCTACCAGGCCTAGCGAGACGGAAACAGCCACCTTTGCCCTGGGTTGATTCTGGGGAGCCGACTCCCGGTTCGGGAGTCTCGACGGTGTTGTCAGCACCCGGGTGGGGTATGCGGGCGGGACGACAGAGGACCCGACCTACTACAGCCTTGGAGACCATACCGAAACGGTGCGGGTTGAGTATGACCCCGCTCAGGTCTCATACCAAAAGCTACTGGACGTCTTCTGGGACAGCCACAATCCTACTTACCCTCCAGTGTCGCGTCAGTATGCTTCGCTAGTCTTCTACCACAACGAGGAACAGCAGCGACTGGCACAGGAAGCGAGACAGCGCGAGCAGACTACATCGGGAAGCGAGATATTCACCGAGATTGTCCCGGCCTCCGAGTTCTATCTTGCCGAGGACTACCATCAGAAATACTACCTGCGCCAGGTGCCGGAGCTTATAGCAGATATGAGCGCCAGCTACCCCGAGACAATAGACCTGGTGGCTTCTACGGCGGCGGCACGCATCAACGGATACC
>DUEB01000126.1 GCA_011176655.1 Dehalococcoidia bacterium
CCTTGTGATCAGCATCAGCCAGACTGAGGAGCCCGAGGAGGACGTTGAGCGCCTTCGCAGGGTCATCCAGACGCTGAAGGGCTATCCCGGGCGGGATACGGTCTCTCTCGTTATTACCGCCGGGGGAGATAGGACTGAGCTGAACATACCCGGGACGGCCGTAGGCTACTGCCCCGGCCTGGCAGCTCAGTTGAGAGAGATACTGGGTGAAGAGAACCTGGAGCTTGAGCCGCGGCTCATCTAGCTCCGGACTCGATGCGCAGCAGACGCCGTTTCAGCTCTATGCCGCCGCCGAAGCCCACAAGGCTGCCGTCGCTGGCTCATCTAGCCCCGGCCTCGAGCTGCAGCAGACGCCGCTTCAGCTCTATGCCGCCGCCGAAGCCCACAAGACTGCCGTCGCTGCCGACCACTCGGTGGCAGGGAATCACTAAGGGTAGAGGGTTCCTTGCCATCGCCTGCCCCACGCCCCTGGCTGCTCTGGGCAAGCCCACTTCGCCGGCAACCCAGGCGTAGCTCCTGGTTTCACCGTAGGGGATGGACTGGGTTGTCTGCCACACCTCTCGCTGGAACGAGCTGGCCCGGCCCAGGTCCAGCTTGTCGGCAAAGCTGACCCTCTTGCCGTCCAGGTAGTCCCGTATCCTCTGGGGCAGGTCCCCGAAATAGTCTGCTTGAGCTTCGCTGAGAACAGGGTCGCGCCATTTCGAGCTGGATTCGTCGAAAACACGCCATACCTGTTCCGGTGACGCCTGCGGCAGGGTAAGCCTCCTCAATCCGTCCGGCGAACCTATCACCCCCACCCACCCCAGGCTTGTATTTAAGATAAGGTAATTCAAGCTCATCTCTCCTCCAGGTGTTCCACTGCCGGTAGTCCTGCCTTATAGCGCATGTGTTGGACCTGCAGTAGTGGTTCGTTTGCTTTACCCTGTCTCTGTCTCGATCAAGCCGTAGTTGCCGTCTTTTCGCCGGTACAGCAGGTTTGGCTTGCCGGTCTCGGCGCTGACATAAAGAAAAAAGTCATGTCCCAGAAGTTCCATTTGATCTACGGCCTCGTCCTGAGACATCGGCTTGACCAGGAAACGCTTGTTCTTCACCACCTGTGGCGCTTCATCCTCCTCTGGCGCTTCCGCGGCTGCCCCGCGGGTGAGGGAAATGCCTCTGCCTTTGTCGTATCGTTTGCCTTTGTATCGTTTGATTCGGCTGGATAGCGCCTCCGTTACCTTGTCGATGGCTGTGCGGATATC
>DUEB01000127.1 GCA_011176655.1 Dehalococcoidia bacterium
CGGGTACTGTAGCTCTGGGGAATCAGCTGAGCATAATTGGGGAAGGCACCCTGAACCAGCTGAGACACCAGCTCAATATTCTTCAGGCGAAATAGAGCCTGGCTCTTATCAGGGTCAACCGTTATGTCAACTGCCTCCTCCTGGTCCACCATGAGCCGGTTCAGCTCGGCCAGGGTCCGCGCCGGAATAATGACCGTGGTCTTCTGGCTGACCGGCGCCGCCAGAGGTAGCTTATGTACTGCCAGGCGGAAACCGTCAGCCGCCGCCAGGGTCAGCAAATCACCCTCAAACTCAGCGCTAATCCCGGTAAGCACCGGGCGGGACTCCTCAGTAGCCGCCGCAAAGACAACCTGGCTGATACCCCGCTGCAGGGCCTCCACCTCAACCTTGGTGGCAATGCCCGCCTCCACTTTTGGTATCGGCGGAAAGTCCTTGGCATCAACCCCGCTGATGCGCGCCTCAAAACGGGCGCACTTTAACTCCAGGGTGGTGCGCTGGGAAAGATTAATCTCAATCTTATCATTGGGCAGAGAGCTGATGAACTCGGTAAGCAGCCGCGCCGGGACGGTAATTGTCCCTTCTTCCTCTACCTTAGCCCCAATCCAGCAGGAAGTAGCCATCTCCAGATTGGTGGCGGTGAGTTTGAGACGAGACTGGTCGGTTGCCAAAAGAACGTTATTGGTTATGGGCAGGGTTGTCCTGGTAGCCACTGCCCTGCCTACCACATTCAGACCTCTGCTTAGATTCTCCTGAAGGCACGTCAACTTCATAATACACCCCCAAACTTATTCCCCTTTAGCGAAGTAGTATATACCAACAACCAACCACACTCAAGTTTTTCATAAAGACTTCGACAACCCATCTTCCCTCAAGTCCTTCATAAAGACTTCGTCTTGCCGTCTCTCCTCAAACCCCTCATAAAGACTTCGCCAGCTCATCTTTCCTCAAAACCTTTACACTAACTCCACCGGCTCATCTTTCCCTATTCAAGCCTGACCACCCCGCTCTTACCCCCGCTCTTTGCCACCAGACGAATATTCTCGATACGAATACCACGGTCTACGGCTTTACACATATCATAAATGGTTAGCGCCGCAACTGCAACCGCGGTCAGCGCCTCCATCTCCACTCCCGTTTTACCGGTACTCTTTACCGTGGCGGTAATCTCTACGGTGCTCTCAGCTTCATTCAGGCTGAACTCAACCCGGCTGTCGCCCACCAGCACCGGATGACACAGTGGTATGAGATGCGGTGTCTCTTTAGCCGCCATAATACCGGCTAGCTGAGCCACGGTCATAACGTCTCCCTTAACCGTGCCCCCCCTCTTTATCAGGTCGAAGGTAGCCGCCTTCATCCTAACCAGGCCCTTGGCTACCGCCTCACGCTCGGTATCCGGCTTGCCGGTGACATCCACCATCCGGGGACGACCCACCTCATCCATATGCGATAGCTCACTCATGGTTAGCCCCCCACCTGGGTCATGGGGCGGTTCAGAGGCACCTGCCCCTCTGCCAGCCGGTGGCGCAGCGGTTTTTTAGCCACCGCCGCCTCAATCAACCCTTTCAAGTCTTCCCGGGATACCCCGCGACGCAGGGGCGA
>DUEB01000128.1 GCA_011176655.1 Dehalococcoidia bacterium
AGGGGCTTACCTTCGATAACGGCGTCGTGGATTGCCTTGGCGGTGCTCACGTTGTGGACGACGACCCCGACGTCCAGCGGCAGCCCCCCGATGGGGACTTCCCGGCCCAGTATCATCTCGATGAGGGTCTTTTCCGCCCCCATGGGGTACTTTGATTTCAGAGGGGCGATTCTGAAGTCGGTAAACCCCAGCTTGGTGACCAGCCCTTCCATGTGGTCGATGGCGTCTTCCTTGTTGTCTTCTATGGCGATATAGACGGCTTTGGGGGAGAGCACCCTGCTGATAACGTTTAGCCCGGAGAGAACCTGCTCCCCGTATTCCAGCATCATTCTGTGATCCGAGGTGACGTAAGGCTCGCACTCGCAGCCGTTGAGGATGACGGTGTCGATTTTCTTACCCTTGGGCGGGGATAGCTTGATGTGGGTGGGGAAGGCAGCCCCCCCCAGTCCCACCAGACCCGCCTCCCTTATCCTCTCCAGAGTTTCTTTAACGGAGAGCTTCTCGGGGTTCTTGGGTGGGGTAAGCTTCGTCCATTTATCCTCCCCGTCGGAGGTTATCACCAGGGCCTCGACCAGCGCCCCGGTGGGGGGGTTGACGACCATGGTGGTGCCGCTTACCTCACCGGACACGGTGGCGTGGATGGGGGCGCTGACGAACTTCTCCGAGTCGCCAATCTTCTGGCCGGTGAGCACCTTATCTCCCTTTTTGACCAGGGCTTGACAGGGGGCGCCGATATTCTGCTGCAGGGGAATGACTAACCTTTCCGGCAGTGGTGCCGGTTCGATGGGCATCTTTTCGCTGAGCTTGCTCTCCGGCACCCTGACGCCGTAGGGCGTACCCTTCTTTTTCAATCTGATACCCAAGCTATTCCTCTACCTCGCTTTCGGCTAGGTGTATCGATAGTCCGGACGAGGCGTATATCGTTTTCCGGTCGGCGCTCACGATGAGACACTCTACATTACTCAGCGATTCGATTAGCGCTACACCCTCTTCCGGCCCCATGACAAAGATGCTGGTGGACAGGGCATCCGCCTGGGTGGCATTTTCGGCGATGACCGTGGCGCTGATACACTCCTGGGCGGAATATCCCGTTTTGGGATTGATAATGTGGTGCGCTTCCTTCTCGGGGTCGAAAAAGCGCGCGTAGTTTCCTGAGGTGGTGATGGCTTTGTTGACGATATTGAAGTTGGCCAGGCTCTGGGTCAGGTCGTCGGGGTTCACCAGGGCGATAAACCACGGCTCGCCGCCTGGTTTGGAGCCCAGGGCAGCCATATCGCCCCCGGCATTGACCAGGGCGCTTTTAACGCCCAGCCTTTTGATGGTTTTCAGGGCTTCCGTGACGGCATAGCCCTTGGCGATGCCCCCCAGGGTTATCTTCGTGCCCTCTTCCGTGAAGAATATCTTATCCTCCTCAACGATAATCTTGTCCCAGCCGACGAGCTCCAGCGTCTCGTTTACTCGGCGCTGCTGGACTTCCTGGGGATTTTGCCACAGGCCCGCCTCCCATAGTTCCAGCAGTGGTTGGACGGTGATATCGAAGGCTCCGCCCGTTAACTCGCTGTATTCGAGTGACCTGATTATTAGCTGGCGCAGGTCTTCGGATGGTGCCTCCAGATACCCGTCCCGGTTAAGCTGAAAGGCCTGGCTTTCTTCATCGAATATCGAGGCGACCTTCACTATTTCCTCCATCCGGTCGAAGGCGGCATCTATGGCTTCGTCAGCCTTGGCTTCGTCGCCGGCGTAAACGGTGACGGTAACAAAGGTGTCCATCATGGAGCGGGTGACTTCGAACTTCCTTAGAGGAGTGGCGCAGCTGGTCGCTCCGAACGCGGCGATCAAGAGGACTAGAACGCTTACTATAATCAGGCAAGTTTTCTTCATCTATTTCCCTGTGCTTTAACTTTCCAGCTTATAAGATACCTGTGCTAGAGTGCCTCTGGTGGTTTGGAGGTGGCTATCGAGCTTAGAATCAGGGCTTCGTTATTTTAGCAGAGAATTTCTTAAAATTCTAGTTCGTAGAGTTCCAGTA
>DUEB01000129.1 GCA_011176655.1 Dehalococcoidia bacterium
GGTTTCTGCGCCAGGAGCTGCATCATCTCGGAGCGCTTTATCTCCCCTCCGGAAAAGCCGTAGTTTATCTCCCGTTCCAGAAAGCTGACTAGGTCGGTCTTCTCCGCCAGCTGCTCAATAGCCTCCCCGTCTCCCCGCTCCCTGAGACAGGCAGTAACCATATCCCGTGTCTTTACGCCGCGCACCACCGGGGGCCGCTGGAAGGACATGCCGATACCCAGGCGGGCTCTCTCATCCAGCGACAACTTGGTTATTTCCTTACCGTGGAAGCTAATACTGCCAGCGGTTACCTGATATTTGGGGAAGCCCATTATCGCCGCCAGCAGGGTAGTCTTACCACTACCGTTGGGCCCGAAAAGGACATGGGTCTCACCAGTCCCAATCGTCAGCGTTACATCACGCAGGATTTCCTTACCCTCAACCGCCACCGCCAGGTGCTTAATCTTGAGCATAGCTCTGTCCCCCTTATCTCCTCCGCTTATTATTAGCTTATCCGCCATCCAGCGACGGGTGTTCCCGCCGCACAAACCAGCCCGCCGGGTCTTTGAGATACTCGTAATAGTCGAGCAATACCAGATAATGCTCCCGTTCCTGTGCCATGAGAGCCTGATAGAACTCTCTCTGGCCATCATAGGTAGCGGTCTGACCCTGGGCTTGATAGTAATCGTAGGTCTTGTTTTCCATATCCATCGCCGTCTTCACGGCGTCAAGCTCGGTAGCCTGAGCCCTCACCCCGGAACCAGCCTCGGCCATGGCTTGAGCAAATATGGTTCTCAAACCCACCCCTCCGTACGACTCAAGGTGAGTCTCGGGCCAGCCCTTCTTAGCCTTCAGCGAACGGTATATCTCTTCAAAGGTATGCCGGTGAAGGTCTTCCTCAGCCGCCAGCGAGGCGAGCAGCTTTCTACCCATCTCGTTACCGCTTTGCCGGCTGGCTTCGAGGTAGAACTCCTTACCGTCGAGCTCCATCTGGATGGCAACCTGAAGCGCCTCTAGAGTCCTGTCCTGCTCCGCTTCCATAACTAATCTCCTCCTGTTATTCCGGTGCTGCCGAGCTTAGCTACCTGAAGGACTTAGGCAACCCTCTACCCCAGTATTCACCAAAATTCGCTTACCTGTAAAGTGTTCACCCGCTATTTAAGCTACGGGATGGAAAATATAATCCATTACCATCTGAATGTCAAGTATTCCCCCGCCGAGATAAGCCCCCAATCCATGCCCCGACCCTTCTCAAAGAGATTTTTCCTGACCGCCGCCCCAAAAAGCTTGACAAGGCCGCCGAAAAAGCCGATAATAAAAGTGTAAATGCGCATATAAGGAATTAGGTATGCGGGATCTTTTGAAAGTAACAAGGGCACTGTCGGACGAGACCAGGCTCAGAATATTAAACTTGCTTTTAGAGAGGGA
>DUEB01000013.1 GCA_011176655.1 Dehalococcoidia bacterium
GGTAAGCAGAGTCCTGCATCTCGATAGACTCCAGCCAGGCGTTCTCTCGCGGCGGCTGGTAGAAGTGACCGTGAATACAAATGTAGCGCTCCATCTAAATCTCCTTCAAAAAAAGAACAAACGCCCAGGGGCTCAGAGTAAGGGTAACCTCCATCTTTATGTCAAGTTGTTCCGGAATGGTGCTCCCCTTCCCCCCCCACCGCTCCTCCGCCGAGTCCAGTTTCTTATGCCAGCGCCCTTGTGTCATCGGTATGGTGACCGGCCCCTGGTCTTGGC
Source organism: Dehalococcoidia bacterium (assembly GCA_011176655.1). GTDB lineage: Bacteria > Chloroflexota > Dehalococcoidia > Dehalococcoidales > UBA5760 > UBA5760. The sequence continues at coordinate 277 of DUEB01000013.1, forward strand.
TAAGGTTAAAGACCAGGACGGCTCGGCTACCTTCACTCCAGCGCTGAATCAGGAGGAGCCTGTCTTCAAATCCTCTTACCGTCATGGTGTCCTTACTCAGACGGGCCAGGGCAGGGGTTTCTCTGCGGAGCCGAATAAGCTCTCTGTAAAATTCCGCTAGTATCTGGTGCTGTCCCTCTCCGCGCAGCCTATGATTCAGTCTGGCGCTCAGAAAAGTAGCTTCATCCTGGGGGTCAGGCATCTCGCCAGTCCACTCAAACGAGGCAAAATCCTCACGACGCCCCCGGCGCACGGCTTCAATAAGCGCCGGCTCTGAGTGACTGACGAAGTAGGCAAAGGGGGCTTCCTCTCCGTATTCCTCACCCATAAAGAGCAGGGGCAGGAAGGGCGAGAGCAGGACGACGCCAGCCGCCAGTTTCAGCCCATCGAAGGGGACAAGCTGGCTCAGGCGCTGGCTTTTCGTCCGGTTGCCCACCTGGTCGTGGTTCTGGGCGAAGACCACGAAGCGGTGAGCGGGGATGTCCCTGGAGGTGATCCCGTGCCTTCGCTTACGATATTGCGAATACTGCCCGGAATAGACAAAACCCTCCTGAAACGCCTTAACCAGATGCTCAAGCCCGCCGAAGTCCCGATAGTAGCCGTTTTGCTCGCCGGTCAGCAGCACGTGCAGAGCGTGATGAAAGTCATCGTTCCACTGGGCATCCAGACCGTAGCCTCCCTGCTCCGGTGCTCTGATAAGGCGGGCATCGTTGGCGGCACTCTCGCCGATGAGATAGGCCCGGCGTTTCAGCTTCTCCACCTGCTCATGAAACCCTACCGCCAGCTCCTCTATAAAGGGGTAAGGCGAGATATCCAGTATGGCGTGAAGCGCATCAAGCCGCAGGGCATCAATATGAAACTCGGTGAGCCAGTAGATAGCGTTTTCGATAAAGAACCGGCGCACCTCGTCGCTGTGAGGGCCGTCGAAGTTGAGGGCCGCTCCCCAGGGGGTCTGGTAGCGCTCGGTGAAGTAAGGGCCGAAGTCAGCAAGGTAGTTTCCCTCCGGACCCAGGTGGTTATACACTACGTCCAAAATTAGCGCCAGCCCCCGCTGGTGGCAGGCGCTAACCAGGCGCCTGAGTCCCAGTGGCCCGCCATAGGAACCCTGAACGGCAAAGGGGTAGACGCCGTCGTATCCCCAGTTGCGGTTCCCGGGAAACTGGGCGACCGGCATCAGCTCCACGGCGGTAATACCCAACGCCTTCAGTTCATCAAGATGAGGGATGACAGCATCAAATGTACCTTCTTTAGTAAAGGTGCCCACGTGTAGCTCATATATAATATATTCCTCCAGGGGCAATCCAGACCATCCCCGGTCTCCCCACGGGAAGTATGAGGTCACTACCTCTGAGGGGCCGTGAACGCCCTGTGATTGAAAACGTGACGCCGGGTCGGGGCGTTCTCTTTCGGAATCCAAACGGTAAAAGTAGTGATAACCCGGCGCTACACCATCAACAGTCGCCTGATGGTAGCCCTGACTGTCCCTGGCTAAAGGGAATATTCGCTCTTCAGGCGAGACGACGTGCACATCTACCTTCGGTACCAAAGGAGCCCACACCAGAAACTGGCAGCGGCTGTCACCCAGATATGTTGCCCCCAAGCGGCTTTCCGTGTTCACGTTTTCCGTCTCCGGCTCTTAAAGTATAACACCGTCAGGGGCGGCAGGTTGATTTCCAGGGAGTAGGGGCGGCCGTGTGCCGGTATCCTGCCGGCTCTTAAGCTCCTCGGGTTACCCTGACCGCCACCCCCGTATTCCGCATCGTCGCTATTCAGTAACTCTTTCCAGAAGCCGCCGCGGGGGACGCCCACCCGGTATTTCAAGTGGCTCGTAGGGGTGAAATTACAGATAGCGATTAAAATGTCATCAGCCGATTTGCCCCGGCGCATAAAGCTGATGACGCTCTGCAGGGCGTCACTGGCATCAATCCACTCAAAGCCCAGCGGGTCGCAGTCTAATTCGTAGAGTGCCGGCTCCACCCGATAAAGCCGGTTCAGAGCCTTTACCCACTTCTGAACCTCGGCGTGTCGCTGGTAGTCTAAGAAATGCCAGTCCAGACTCCCATCGTGGTCCCACTCCCGCCACTGACCCAGCTCGGCTCCCATAAAGAGCAGCTTCTTCCCGGGCTGGCTATACATATACCCCAGAAGCAGCCTCAGATTGGCAAACTTCTGCCAGTCGTCACCGGGCATCTTGCCGATAAGTGAGCCTTTACCATGAACCACCTCGTCATGGGATAGGGGCAAAACGAAGTTCTCGTGAAAGGCATAGAGCATCCGGAAGGTCAGACCATTATGGTGGTATTTCCGGTAGACCGGGTCGCGGGACATATACTGCAGGGTATCATGCATCCAGCCCATGTCCCACTTCATGCCGAACCCCAGGCCGCCCAGGTATGTCGGTCGTGATACCATGGGCCAGGCGGTAGACTCTTCGGCGATGGTCTGCACATCGGGACAGCTCTTATAGACCGCCTCATTAAGCCGGCGCAAAAAATCAATGGCTTCGAGGTTCTCACGGCCACCATACTTATTGGGAATCCATTCCCCGTCTTTGCGTGAGTAGTCCAGGTAGAGCATGGAGGCAACGGCATCGACGCGGAGACCATCGGCATGATACTTATCCAACCAGAAGAGGGCGCTGCTGATGAGGAAGCCCCGTACTTCAGCCCTCCCGTAATTAAAGATGTAGCTCTTCCAATCGGGATGGAAGCCCTTCCTGGGGTCAGCGTGCTCGTAGAGATGAGTGCCGTCGAAGCGTCCCAGTCCGTGATCGTCGGTAGGGAAGTGTGAGGGCACCCAGTCGAGAATGACGCCGATACCATGCTGGTGCAAGCAGTCAATGAGGTACATAAAATCCTGGGGGGTACCGTAGCGGCTCGTGGGCGCAAAGTAGCCGGTGGTCTGATAGCCCCAGGAACCGAAGAAGGGGTGCTCCATAACCGGCAGAAACTCGACGTGAGTGAAGCCCATTTGCTGGACATAATCGGTAAGTCGCGGTGCCAGCTCTCGGTAGCTGAGTGAGCGATGCCCCTCTTTAGTCACTCTTCTCCACGAGCCCAGATGTACCTCATAGATAGCCACGGGCTTATCAAGGGCATTGTGCTCCCCACGCTTCGCCAGCCACTCCTGGTCATCCCAATCATATTTAAGATCCCAGACAATAGACGCCGTCTTGGGCGATATTTCATTATAGATAGCTAAAGGGTCAGTCTTCTCTCTTCTAGAGCCTTTATACCGGGATACAATGTGGTATTTATATAGGGTGCCCTTACCCACCCCGGGAATAAAACCTTCCCAGATCCCCGACTGCCCCCGGGGTTGTAACTGATGACTGGTTCTATCCCAGCCGTTAAAGTCGCCGATAACAGACACCTGTTTAGCATCAGGGGCCCACACAGCGAAATAGGTTCCCGGCTGACCGTTAACAGTTAAGGGATGCGCCCCCAGTTTCTCGTATATCCGGTAGTCAGTGCCTTCGTTAAAGAGATACAGATCGGCTTCCGTGAGCAGGGTCGTTTCCGGCGACTTCGCTGGATTTTCCCTCTTCAACCCAAAAATCCGGTCTGATTCAGAGCGTCCCTTTTTCTTGGCCATCACCAATATTACCTCCGCTTACGGAGTTCGTTCACCACCAGCAGTGTATCAACTACCTGAGGCAACTGGCAAAACTGCTCAAAGGTATAGCGTGCTCTACGCTGCCAGTTCGGGTATTCTTTGCCGGTGGTCGGCACGTTCTGTGGCTGTGTCTCGAGCCAGAGGTCTTCCAGGCTGGCGAGGACTATCTGAGCCCGGCTGGCAGCCAGGAATGATAAGCATGCCGTAAGAACGGCGTGGGTGTCATCCTCCGCTCCGTGGAGCCAACCGTGCTTACGTAAAAAGATAAGCAGAGCCTCTTTCATGCTCAGGAGCTTATCCGTCTCGGCCCTGGCACCCACGCTGTCCAGGAGACCGAGCCGCCCCCGCTGCTCAATATCCCGACCCTGCCACAAGGCGGTGAAGGGAGGCATATCATGGGTATTAAGACTGGCTACCGCCCTGGAGGGAACCGGTGGGAGTCGTCTCTGGTCGGAGGCAAGCTCGTAATGCACTACGTACATGCGGTGCAGCCCGTGCCTTACCATGGCAGGTCTTACGTACGGCGGCACCGTGCCCAGGTCTTCGCCGACGATAATCGCCCCGTGGCGACGGGCCTCAAGGGCCAGTAGCGCGTAGAGCTCCTCAGCCCGGTAGCGCACATAGACTCCCTCACTGGCTTCCATGCCGTTCGGAATAAAGAAAAGCCGGTGCAGACCCATCACATGGTCAATACGAAGAATACCGGCATACTTTAGGTGATGGCGCAGGCAGAGAGTCACATAGCGGTAACCCTGCTCCCGGATTCTTTCCGGATGCAATGGTGGAAATCCCCAATTCTGCCCCCTGGTAAAAACGGCATCCGGCGGCGCCCCGGCCGAGGTGCCCGGAGCGAACGCCTCGCGTTCCCGCCACACATCGTAACCATCGGGGTGGGCACCCAGCGGCAGGTCAAGATAGAGCTTAAGCCCCTTATCTCTAATCCTTTTCGAGACATCTTCCATCTGCTGATGGGCCAGCCACTGCACGTAGAGGTGATAACGCCGGCTCTCCTCACTGTAATCAGTATCCTTCAGGACACCGTCGCGCAGCGGCTGCGGCCAGGACTGCCACGAGATACCCTGCTTCTCACCGGCCGCCCGAAACCAAGCGTAGTCCTCGACCACCGGATTTGTGCCGGTGAAGTGCCCAAGGTCGTCAAGGCGAGGGGAAGGCTCAGCAAAGAGGCAGCGGCAGAGCTCTTCCAGCACGCGCCGCTTTAGAGCCATCTGACGACGGTAGTCCACCAGAGGTAAGTGACGCAGAGCCTTAATTTCCTTCTGAAATGAGGACGACTCAAAGAGTGCCTGTGCTGAAGCACACTTTTTAAGTTCAGGTATCCTGTCTATATCCAAAAAGAATTCGTTCCACAGCAGGCGGCTGGCCGGGAGGTAAGGACTCGGTTCCGAGGTCCCGTTCAGGAAGGTAGCCAGGAGAGGCAGAGTAGCCACGACCTCGCCCCCCATGCTGGCAAGCCACCCTGCCAGAGCTTCCAGGTCTGAGAAGTTACCCCCACCCCAGCTATTATCCGTATGCAGGGCGTACAGGGGGAGAAAGACACCCCACACTGGCTGGTTATCCTTACCGGTGGGGATGTAGGCTTTGAGGGGTGCCGAAATAATAAGGGTCTGGGCGCGCTTTCCCCCTAGCGACAGAGTGAGCCGGTGATACCCCCAGGGTAACCTGGCCGGCAGATGTAGTTGCTTGGCCAGATAGTGAACTCCCTCTATCTCCACATGCTCAACTACCGGCAGGTCAGCCCCCGGCCACTGCCAGCTCTCCTCTTCCCCCGTCTCCAGCTTCAGGTGACCGCTCAGGGTCGCTTGGGCAAGACCGGCCGGAAGCCGGAGTTGTATTAGTGGCGGAGTGCCCTCCCAGGCGATGACCACCGGTTCCAGCAACTGCTGCCATAGTGCCTGGCGTCGCTGTCGCCACGCCGACGGTGCGTCCCGAAGACTCGCCATATGCGCTCCAAGTGAGCGGAGCACCGCTACTAAGGAATCCACAGATGCCTGCTTACGCTGGTGATTCACATCGTAGTAAGCCGTCTGGATACCGTAAAGGCGGGCCAGGTGGTGGAGAAGGCGGATGCCGGAGGCAAGACTCATTCTTCAGCCTTCTTCTTTGCCTCTGGGGTGCCCGGTTCTTCCTTTGTCTCCAGCGCCTGCAATATACCCTGAAGCGGCAATATCACCCAGTCCGGCCGGTTGTTTAGCTCATAGTTTACTTCATAGATAGCTTTATCAAGAAGGTAGGCATCCAGAATAATCCTTTTTTCCTCCGGTGTCTGGGGTAATATGGGGGCATCCGCCATTATCTCCAGGTATGACTTTAGAAATATCGCCGAGACCCACAGGTGCCAAGCCTGTGCCCAGTCCTCTAGAACCGGTAAGTCCTCGGCGCGGAGCACGGTTGACACCCGTCCGCGCAGGGCGGCATAGGCGGCATAGTGGAAGGAACGTATCATGCCGGCAACGTCCCTGAGGGGCGAGCGTTTGATTCTGCGCTCGCCCAGGTGCCGGGCCGGCTCACCTTCAAAATCAACGATGACAAAGTCGTTACCGGTATACAGAACCTGCCCCAGGTGATAGTCGCCGTGGCACCGGATACGCATCCCGCTGATTTTCCTCCTGGTAACCTCCTGGAAACGCCCGATAATGGCCTTCTCCAGATTGATAACACCTAGGGCATCCGCCTTTGCCTCGTCGGGGAGACAGCCCATGCGCTGCGACAAGAGCTGTAAAACGTGTATGGCAAAACTTCTCATGCTGTGGTAGAGAGACCGCTGATAGGTAGTTGAGAACGGCTCGGGGGCGAAGCTATGGCCGTCCGCCGCCGAAGCCAGCGTCAGATGGAGCTCGGCGGTGCGTTGCCCCAGAAGCTGCACCGAGACCAGATAGGGGCCGATGGTATCGGCAATTATCGAAGGTACACTCTCGTCAGCAATTTCCAGCAAAGAATCCCCAATGGGCATTGGTGCCTCTACGCCGGGATGGGCAAGGACTGCCTCGAAGTAACGTCCCAGCGAGTCCTGGGTATACTGCCAGGCATCTCCCTCGTTATGAATATAGCCGTGAAGAATACCCAGGGTTACCGGTTCCCGCCAGCGGGCGCGGTACTCGATAGCACCGGCAACCGGGGGAGCATTGTTGAAGGGCTCTACCTCGGTAAGGAAGCGCCCAATCTCAAATTCGGGGCTTACCCCTTCTTCCAGACGGCGAAAGAGCTTCAGCTTCAGCCTGTTGCCGTATGCCACCGAGGTGTTCGTCTGTTCACCTTTCAGCAGCCAGGATTCGTGGGGTTCTCCGGCTGACCCATAAATTCTGTGAAATACCTTTCGGGTGCGGCAGGCGGCGACCTCCCCCTTTTCGCCTTTGAAGCTGCGGCGGCGAGCCATCAGGTTAAGCAAGGCACTGCGAAAATCAGGGTTTACCAACGCGTCGTAGATGATGCCCTTCTCTTCGCTATCTTTACCCCTGAGCTTCAGATGAGCAATAACGGCCTGAGGCACCTCATCAGTGACCCGGCCCGCCTCTTCTCCCCAGGCTAAAGTAACCGGAACGAGGTAGGTCTCCGGCTCTCCTTCGGAGTAGTCTATCCTGATTAATATGATGTGGGCGGTGGAGTTACCATAGGGTATGGGGATAACATCCTCTATCTCCGATGACCGGATGTAGCGCGCCTTACCACTGAACCAGCGCCGCTGCCTGATATAGCCTAATAGCGCAGCTTCTAAAGCCAGCTTCTTCCCCCGCCGGTAGAGGTCTTTCCCATCACCGGTAACATTGAGGGTTGGTGCTGTAACCTCCGCGGCTGTGCTGCCCAGCTCGATTTGCTCTGCTTCCCTGGATTCCAGGGAGAACCAGTGAAAAGCATACGGGCTGAGGGTGACCGGGTACGGCGCTTCTCCAATTACGGGAAACTCCGTGTGGCCAAACATCTCCACCGGCACCCTATCGCTAAATTCGCCGAGATTGAGGGCGGTATGCTGAGCCAGGCGGGAAAGGTTAGCCACCACCAGGATGGTCTCATCTCCGTAGTGGCGCAGGAAGGTTAAAACCTTCCGGTTCTCCGGCTGCAGGAACTCAAGACTGCCCCGGCTGAAGGCTTTAGAGCTCTTTCTCAGGGCGATAAGACGCTTCATCCACCACAGCAGGGAGTCCGGGTTGTTCTGTTGAGTCTCGATATTAACCGCCTCGTAGTGGTACTCAGGGTCAATGTTGACCGGCAGGTAGAGCCGCTGGGGGTTGGTGCGGGAAAAACCGGCATTCCGGTCGGCGCTCCAATGCATCGGGGTGCGGACGCCGTCCCGGTCGCCCAGGTAGAAGTTATCACCCATGCCAATCTCATCGCCATAGTAGACTATCGGGGTTCCGGGCAGAGAGAAAAGGAGACCGTTCATCAACTCGATTTTCTTACGGTCATTATTGAGCAGCGGTGCCAGGCGGCGGCGGATGCCGAGGTTGATTCGAGCCTGGGTATCGTAGGCATATACCCGGTACATGTAGTCCCGTTCTTCGTCGGTAACCATCTCCAGGGTCAGTTCATCGTGGTTACGGAGAAAAAGGGCCCACTGGCAGCTCTCCGGGACAGGCGGCGTGTTCTTCAAGATATCAATAATCGGGAAACGGTCTTCCATACGGATGGCCATGAACATACGGGGCATGAGGGGAAAGTGATAGGCCATGTGGCACTCGTCCCCTTCGCCGAAGTAGGCCACCGCATCCTCAGACCACTGGTTCGCCTCAGCCAGCAGCATACGGTTCCGGTATTTCTGGTCTACCTGATGACGCAGTTTCCTGAGGAAGGCATGGGTCTCCGGCAGGTTCTCACAGTTAGTGCCCTCTCGCTCGTAGAGATAGGGCACCGCATCCAGGCGAAGGCCGGAGACCCCCAGGCCGAGCCAGAAGTCAATCACCTTTAACATAGTCTCTTGAACCATGGGGCTATCGTAATTAAGGTCAGGCTGGTGTGAGTAGAAGCGGTGCCAGTAATAGGCTCCAGCCACCGGGTCCCAGGTCCAGTTAGATGACTCGAAATCCTTGAAGATGATGCGGGCTTCTTTATACTTGTTCCAGGTATCACTCCAGACGTAGAACTCGCGTCTTTTAGTACCCGGCATCGCCTGCCGTGACCGTTGGAACCACATGTGCTGGTCTGAGGTGTGGTTGAGGACCAGCTCGTTAATTATGCGCAGGCCCCGGTAGTTGGCCTCTCTGAGCAGGGTCCTGAAGTCACGAACCGTCCCGTAACTGGCGTGGATACCGGTGTAGTCCGATACATCATAGCCGTCGTCCTTGAAGGGGGAGGGGTAGAAGGGGAGCAGCCAGATGGCAGTGACCCCCAGGTCATGAAGGTAATCTAGCTTCTCGGTAAGCCCCGGGAAGTCACCAATGCCATCACCGTTGCTATCATAAAAGGCCCGGACGTGAAGCTCGTAGATGATAGCATCCTTGTACCACAGGGGGTCAGCATCTCGCCAGAAGTATC
>DUEB01000130.1 GCA_011176655.1 Dehalococcoidia bacterium
CCACCTTCGTGATAAAATAACCGAAAGACTATTAGCCATAGATAGAACTCACTACACTCAAGATCGAAAAGATTTGATAAAAGCCGGCGCCATTCAGTCATTTGAGGAACTCTTTAAAACGTCACCAGATAAAGAGAGGATTCTAGCCTTCGTTAAAGAACAGCTGGACTGTCAAAGCCCCAAGACCAGAAAGATAGCCAAAAACTTCCTTGATACATATGGATAGATAAAGGAGACACTTGGATAGGCGTCATTTGCCCACTACTAGCAGGTTAGTATTAACGTTTAACTTTTGAAGGTGCGTTATGGATATGTTTGAGCAAAAAGCCGAGGAAATAAAGCGGAAAGAGGCGCCACTGGCTACCCGGATGCGCCCTACCTCCTTCAGCGACTTTGTCGGGCAGGAGCACCTCATCGGCCCGGGGCGGGTGCTGAGAAAGGCGATTGACACCGGCAAGGTGCCCTCCGTGATTCTCTGGGGGCCGCCGGGCAGCGGCAAGACCACCATGGCCTATATTATCGCCGACGCTACCGAATCGCACTTCGAGGCGATTAGCGCCGTCAGCGCCGGAGTGGCCGACCTGCGCCGCATCATTGAGGGAGCCAACGACCGCCGTAAGAACATCCAGCAGCAGACCATCCTCTTCATCGATGAGATTCACCGCTTTAACAAAGCCCAGCAGGATGCCGTGCTACCCTATGTCGAAGACGGCACCATCATCCTCATCGGGGCCACCACGGAGAACCCGTCTTTTGAGGTCGTCTCCCCCCTGCTCTCCCGCTGCCAGGTGCTGGCTCTGAACCCCCTCACCGACGATGAAATCCAGCTCATCATCACCAGAGCCATGCGGGACATGATACGCGGGCTGGGTGTCTTTAACGTGGAACTGGAGGAAGACGCCCTGAAACACCTGATTACCATGTCCAATAATGATGCCCGGGTCGCCCTGAACGCCCTGGAAATGGCTGCCCTGGCCACCCCACCCGACCCCGACGGCAAGCGCCGCATCCCGCTAGCCACCATTGAAGATGCCGTCCAGCACCGGGCGCTGCGCTATGACAAGGCTGGAGACTCGCACTACGACACCATATCAGCCCTCCACAAGTCGATGCGCGGTTCAGACCCCGACGCCTCTCTCTACTGGCTGGCGCGCATGCTGGAAGCCGGCGAAGACCCGCTCTATATCGCCCGCCGCCTGGTGCGCTTTGCCTCGGAAGACGTCGGCATGGCCGACCCCCAGGCGCTGGTAGTTGCTATGGCAGCGCAGCAGGCCGTCCACTTCATCGGCATGCCCGAGGGTAACCTGGCCCTGGCTCAAGCCACCGTCTACCTGGCTACCGCCCCCAAGAGTAACTCCCTGTATCAGGCCTATAACAAGGTTCAGGAGGAGATTAAGCAGCGCACCGCCGAGTCAGTACCCCTGCACCTGAGAAACCCGGTCACGCCACTGATGAAGGAGACGGGCTATGGCCAGGGCTACAAATATGCTCACGATTACCCCGGGCACTTTGTTCAGCAGCAGAATCTGCCCGACGGTCTTCAGGGCAAGCGCTACTACAACCCGAGCGACCAGGGCTACGAGAAGAAGATTATCGCCCGTCTCAAAGCCTGGTGGCGCGACCTCGGCAAACCACCCGAAGCCAGAGACGAAGAGGACTAAAAAGCCTCAAGGCGATAAGTGACCTGACCGACGGGAACCACCCAGATTCAGAAATAGACTTGACAAGCCACACTTTCCCGATTATAGTTATACAGAAGGCCCTTATACAGACTTCTACAGACCAGCTTATCACGAATTTGTCCGAGTGAAACGTTAGCGAGTTCCCCCAAAACCTCCCTCCTCTTGGGTTTTTATAGTTTGGTTCTCCCTTATGTCGAAGTATATTTTTGTTACCGGTGGCGTTGTTAGTTCGGTGGGCAAGGGTATCACGGTGGCCTCCATTGGCACCATCCTGAAGAGCCGCCAGGTTACGGTATCCGTGCAGAAGCTAGACCCTTACCTCAACGTCGACCCGGGCACAATGTCACCCTACCAGCACGGTGAAGTGTTCGTCACCCAGGACGGCGCTGAGACCGACCTTGACCTGGGTAACTACGAGCGGTTCATCGACATTAGTCTCAGCGCTGAGTCCAACGTCACCTCAGGCCAGATATACCGCTCCGTTATCAACAAAGAAAGGCGCGGCGACTTCCTGGGGGGGACTATTCAGGTGGTGCCTCACGTTACCACTGAAATCAAGGACAGGTTTAAGCATCTGGCCCAGAAATCCCAGGCCGAAGCCGTCATCATCGAGGTCGGAGGAACCGTGGGCGATATTGAAGGGCAGCCCTTTCTGGAGGCTATCAGGCAGATGAGAAACGACGTCGGGCGAGATAACGTGCTCTATATCCACGTTACCTTTCTCCCCTACCTCACCTCCACCCAGGAGTTGAAGACCAAGCCCACCCAGCACAGCGTCAACGAGCTGAGGCGCATCGGTATCCA
>DUEB01000131.1 GCA_011176655.1 Dehalococcoidia bacterium
AAGGGGAAGGGGAGGTATTTTAGAGGGGCTTCGCCCCTCTTGGAATCTCCTGCATTAAACTCCGAACCCCCTTTTTTATCTCATAGAAAGCTGCTCGCCCTCTTTTCTAGTAACCTTCGGTGCTTTAGCGAAGGTAACACTGGTCTGAGTCTGTGGGGACATATCCACTGTCTTATCTAACTCCCTAGGTTATAATACCACCAGTCGGCTCGGGCTGTCCCGGGCTCTCAAAGCGTCCCGTCCCCCGGAAATAGTAGTAGTAGAGGGGTGGGGTGCTGCTCACCGCCCGGTTAACCCGCTTCCTGAGAGAGCACCGCCCCCGGCAGCCATCCTCAAGCTCAATGATATAGCCGTCGCCATCGCTGAGGCGCCGGTACTCCTTGGGCACCAGCTCTCCCCACCAGTGCAGCGGCGACTCATCATAGAAACGGTAGTCAACGCTAACTATGGCCTCTTCGCTATCAAATCCGTAGAGTCTGCCGATAGGCACTTTTAAACCTCTCTTTCTAAAGCAACACCAGGTTGTTGCGGTGGACGACCTCGGAGCCGTAGTCGTGGCCGAGCAGGGTGGCAATCTCGCCGGAGTGCGCCCCTTTGATAACCTCGATGTCCGCCGAGCTGTAGTTGGTTATGCCGCAGCCAAGACGGGCCCCTTCTGCATCACTTATATTGACAATGTCTCCCTGCTCAAACCGGCCGCTGACCTGCTTGATACCGGCCGCCAGCAAGCTCCCCTGCCGTTTTTTAAGGGCCGTAGCCGCCCCCGAGTCCACCACCAGCTTACCCCTGGTGCAAAGGCCGCTTAGCATCCAGCGCTTACGGCTCTCAAGCTTGCTGGTGGTGGGCAGGAAAAGGGTGCCAATCGCCTCGCCGCCGGCCAGGCGCAGAATAACCTCCGGCTCCCGGCCATCAGCCACCACCACGGCTACGCCGGAGGCGGTCGCTAGCTTAGCAGCCTCTATCTTGGTGACCATGCCCCCGATAGCCAGGCTGCTCGTGGTGCCCGCCGCCAGCTTCTCAATCCCGGCATCTATCCTCTCAACCTGCGGGATAAGACGGGCCTCAGGGTGACGGTGCGGGTCGGCGGTATACAGCCCGGCAATGTCGGAAAGAATCAAAAGCATATCGGCATCAACCAGGTTGGCTACCATAGCCGACAGGTTATCATTGTCGCCGAACCTAGCCTCCTTAATCTCGTCCACAGCCACCACATCGTTCTCGTTGACAATGGGCAGCACCCGAAGCTCAAGCAGGGCCAGCAGGGTGTTACGGGCGTTAAGATAGCCGGCCCGGTCGGAGAGGTCAGCCTTGGCCAGCAGTGCCTGCGCCACGGTAATATGGTGCTGGCTGAACAAGCTATCGTAGAAGTGCATCAGGCGACTCTGCCCCACGGCGGCCAGCACCTGCTTGTAGGGGATACCCCCCACCTTCTTCCGCAAGAGCCCCAGCCGGTGCCGGCCCGAAGCGATGGCCCCCGAAGAAACGACAATAATCTCCCGGCCCTGCTCATGAAGCTTAGCCACCTGAGCCACCAGGCCGGACATGATGTCTGGATTCAGGTGGTCACTGCCACCGGTAACCAGACCGGTGCCGAACTTGACCACCATGCGCTGATAGTGCTGATTAGGCTCTTTACCCACCGCTGCCACCCCTGATGAAATCCTGCTCACAATTATATCAAGTAGCGGCAGGCGGGACAAGAGAGAGCTTGTTGCGAAACT